>JAKSQI010000164.1 GCA_024404215.1 Oscillospiraceae bacterium | reverse complement strand
AAGATTCCCTTTGCCCAATCCACCCAGACCATTCCCAATACCCTGATGCTCTACGACCTGGCAGTATCCGATGTTATCACCTCTGACAAGAAAAGCATGATTGCTGACTGCTTTGTCACCTGGCGAGTGACGGACCCCTATAAGTTCATTGAAACGCTGTCCGCCAACATTGAAAATGCCGAGGTGCGCAGTAATACCGTCGTCTACAACAGCCTGAAAACCACTAGCTCCAGCATGATCCAGGAAGAGGTTGTGTCCGGAGCAGACGGCCGTCTGGCGGAGGCCATTCTGGCCAGCTGTGACGGCACCTTTACCCAGTACGGCATGGATGTGACTGCGGTGGAAACCAAGACCCTGGACATGCCCTCCGAAAACAAGGCCGCCGTTTACGAGCGTATGATTTCCGAGCGTGAAAAGATTGCAGCCGAGTACACCGCCAATGGTGAGTACGCTGCTCAGGTGACCCGCAACGATGCTGACAAGCAGGTGGAAATTCTGCTGTCCGAGGCTAAGGCTCAGGCGACGGTAATCCGGGCTGAAGGGGACGCCGAATACATGCGCATCCTGTCTGAAGCCTATGACAGCCGGGAGAAGGCCGACTTCTATACCTTCATGATTGCTCTGGATGCGGCTAAGGAAAGCCTCACCGGCAGCAACAAAACCCTGATCCTCAGTGAATCCTCTCCTATTGCGGATTTGTTCTATTGAGGTAAAAGCGGCACAAAAGAGCCCCGTATTGCTGAGCAATACGGGGCTGAATTCTTGCAGAGAATCAGTTGCGAAGGGAGTGGATGGGGGCAGGAATGCGGCCGCCACGGGCTACGAAAGCGGAAGGGTCCGCCCCGTTGACGGGCATGACCGGGGCTGTGCCCAGCAGGCCGCCGAAATCTACGGTGTCGCCTACCACGGTGCCGGGAGCCGGGATGATGCGGACGGCAGTGGTCTTGTTGTTAATCATGCCAATGGCTGCCTCATCTGCGATAATGGCGGAGATGGTAGCGGCGGAGGTGTCTCCGGGAACGGCAATCATATCCAGACCAACGGAGCAGACACAGGTCATGGCCTCCAGCTTTTCAATGGTGAGAATGCCGTTGGTAACGGCCTTAATCATGCCGGCATCCTCCGATACGGGAATAAAGGCGCCGGAGAGACCACCAACATGAGAGGAGGCCATAACGCCGCCCTTTTTCACGGCGTCGTTCAGCATGGCCAGGGCAGCGGTGGTGCCGTGGCTGCCGACAGAGGACAGGCCAATTTCTTCCAGAATATCCGCAACGCTGTCGCCGATGGCCGGTGTGGGGGCCAGAGACAGATCAACAATGCCGAAGGGAACATTCAGCCGACGGGAGGCCTCCTGAGCCACCAGCTGGCCTACGCGGGTGATGCGGAAGGCGGTTTTCTTAATGGTTTCGGCTACCACATCAAAGGGCTGGCCCTTGCAGGCCTGAAGGGCGTGATGAACCACGCCGGGGCCGGATACACCGACGTTGATAACGCACTCGGCTTCCCCGGGGCCGTGGAAAGCACCGGCCATGAAGGGGTTATCCTCAACAGCGTTGGCAAATACCACCAGCTTGGCGCAGGCCATGCCGCCGTTATCCTTGGTCAGCTCAGCGGCATCCTTAATTACCCGGCCCATGCGGGCAACGGCATCCATGTTGATGCCGGCCTTGGTAGAGCCAACGTTGACGCTGCTGCAAACCAGCTGGGTTTCTGCCAAAGCCTGGGGGATGGAGCGAATCAGCCGGTCGTCGCCAATGGTCATGCCCTTCTGCACCAGAGCAGAAAAGCCGCCGATGAAGTTGACACCGGTTTCCTGAGCAGCCCGGTCCAGAGCCTTGGCGAAGGGAACATAGTCCTCAGTTTCGCTGCTTTCGGCAACCATGGAGATGGGGGTAACAGAAATGCGCTTGTTCACAATGGGGATGCCAAACTCGCTTTCAATGCTTTCGCCGGTTTTTACCAGGTTCTCAGCATAGCGGGTAATTTTGTCATAGATTTTGTCACAGCAGGTTTTGGCATCGGGATGAGCACAGCTGCGCAGGGAAATACCCATGGTAATGGTGCGGACATCCAGATGCTGCTGGGATATCATTTCAATGGTTTCTAAAATTTCACCGGAATTTATCATGCCAGTTTACCTCAATCAAATGCGATGCATGGCATCAAAGATTTCCTCCCGCTGGATGCGGACGGAAAGCTCCATCTCCTCACCCTGAGCCTTCAGGGCCAGAGCCAGGTCAGCAAAGGAAATGGTGCTGGCGGAGCAGTCAACCAGCATGACCATGGTGAAGCAGCTCTGCAGCAGGGTCTGGCTGATATCCAGAATGTTGACATTATACTTGCTCAGCAGGGTGCAGATATTGGCGATGATACCGACCTTGTCGGATCCGATTACGGTTACAATTGCGCGCATGGGCGTTCCTCCTTCAGGTTTCCGGCTTCTGATTCAACTCATCCAGAGTGAGGTTGAAGGCCGGGATAAAATGCTGCATAAAATAGTCTACCTCGGGCATGTGCAGGGAAATCAGCTTGGCCTTGGTTTGCTCCGCTGCCAAAGAAAATTCGCTGCTGCCGCTTTTTAACTCTTCCAGGCATTTGATGTAGGCCGAGAGCTTGTCCGCAGCCTTTACCAGCTGGCGGATGTCCTCATCCTCTTCATGCAGCAGGGGGCGGTAGGCGGGCTGCATGGCCTCGGGCAAGGTACTCAGCAGCTTGTCTGCTGCCAGGGCCTCCACCTGCTTGTAGGCGGTCATAATGTCCGGATTAAAGTACTTAACAGGGGTGGGCATGTCGCCGGTGTAGATTTCCGACGCATCATGGAAAAGGGCTGCGGAAGCGGCCCGGTCCGGGTTGCAGGGGACGCCGCAGACATCCCGGCGGATAACGGCCAGAGCGTGGGCAATAACGGCAACCTGGTGGCTGTGCTCCTGCACATTTTCAGGGAAGCTGTTCCGCATCAAGGCCCAGCGGACTATGTTTTTCATGCGGGAAATTAAGGCGAAAAAACGGTAGCTCACAGGCGGCCTCCTTTCTTGGGGTAAAATTCATTTTATCATACCGGGCAGGCTCTTGTAAAGCCGAAGGGCCGGTAATCCGTGGCATTTTCCCCAAGGCAAAGGAAATCCCGCACAGCAGCGGCCGTGGGCTGTGCGGGATGGGGAAAAGAGCTAGGGTATTTACCTCAGCTCAGGTTCAGCTTTTGGGCTACACTGAGCTCAATACTGCCGGTAGCGCTGGTGTAGTTGG
>JAKSQI010000163.1 GCA_024404215.1 Oscillospiraceae bacterium | reverse complement strand
GGATTTATTGGAACCGGTAACATGGGCGGGGCTTTGGCTGCCGCCGTCTGCCGCCATTTGGACCCGAGTCGGGTTCTGCTGGCCAACCGCACCCCGGAAAAGGCCCGGCAGCTGGCCAATCAGCTTGGCTGCACGGCTACGGACAATCAGAGCGTTGCGGAAAGCGCCGACTATATTTTCCTGGGGGTCAAGCCCAACATGATGAAGGGCCTGCTGGCCGCCCTGGCCGATACACTGGCCAACCGCAGCACCCCCTTTACTTTGATCACCATGGCCGCCGGTCTGACCATTGCCGGCATTCAGGACATGGCCGGCGGGGATTATCCGGTGATTCGCATCATGCCCAACACCCCGGCCGCCATTGGCGAAGGCGTAATTCTATATTCCTGCAGCCAGCAGGTGGAAAATGAGGTTCTGGAAGAGTTCCTGTCCGCCATGCAAGGGGCCGGCCTGCTCTCCGCCCTGCCGGAGCAGCTTATGGATGCGGGCTCTGCCGTTTCCGGCTGTGGCCCGGCCTTCGTGGATTTGTTTATTGAAGCTTTGGCTGACGGCGGCGTGGCCTGCGGCCTGCCCCGGGCCTCTGCCATGGTGCTGGCAGCCCAGATGGTAGCCGGCTCAGCTAAGCTGGTGCTGGAAACCGGCGCCCATCCCGGCGCATTGAAGGATGCAGTCTGCTCCCCCGGCGGAACCACCATTCAGGGGGTCCGCAAGCTGGAGGAAGGGGCCTTCCGGGCAACCGTCATGAACGCTGTGATTGCCGCCTACGAAAAGACCCTAAAAATCAAATAAATCAAATCCCGTAATTCCCTTGCAAAACCTGATGTTTCGGTTTGACAATTGTCCGGCTCGGGTGTAGAATAACGTGTCTTTTGTTAAAAAGATAAAATTGAAAAAGGAGACCTATCATGAAAAGAATTCTTGCCCTTCTTCTCGCTGCTATGATGGTCGTTGCTCTGTGCGCCTGCGGTTCCGCTCCTGCCAAGGAGGAGCCCGCTTCCGCCCCTGCTGAGGAGACCACCCCTGCGGAAGAAACCACCCCCGCGGAAGAAGCCCAGCCCGCTGAAGAGCCTGAGGCTGAGGAGCCCGAAGCTGTTAAGTTTGAAGGCGACGGCTATGACGCTTCCGTTGATTATGCCGCTCTGGCCGGCACCACCATCACCGTAGCTGCTACCCCCGTTCCTCACGTTGGCATCCTGCAGGTTGCTGCCGAGTACCTGGCTGCCGCCGATATCACTCTGGATATCAAAGAGTTTGACGATTATGTTCAGCCCAACAACGTTGTTGAAGAGGGCGAGCTGTTCGCCAACTTCTTCCAGCATATCCCCTATTTGGACAGCTTCAACGAGGAATACGGCACCCACCTGGTAAGCATTGCCGGTATCCACGTTGAGCCCATGGCTGTTTACCCCGGCACCGGCACCACTCTGGAAGAAATTGCCGACGGCGCCAAGATTGCCGTTCCCAACGATACCACCAACGAAGCCCGTGCTCTTGCCCTGCTGGAGGAAGCTGGCCTGATTAAGCTGGATCCCGACGCCGGTCTCACCGCCACCAAGCTGGATATCGTAGAGAATCCCCACAACATTGATGTTGTAGAGGTTGAAGCCGCCAACATCCCCAACGTTTTGGCCGATGTTGATTTCGGCGTTATCAACGGCAACTATGCTGTTGGCGCCGGCTTGAACCCCACCTCTGACAGCGTAGCTGTTGAGGGTTCCGCTTCCGCCTATGTAAACATCGTTGTTGTTAAGGAAGGCAACGAAAACACCGATGCTGCCAAGGCTCTGGTTGCTGCTGTTATGAGCGATAAGGTTCGTGACTACATCAACGAGACCTACACCGACGGCTCCGTCATCGCTGTTTACTAAAAAAATGAAAAAAAAGCCCTGAGACTATTCCGTCTCAGGGCTTTTTGTTTTATAATGGTTCGGAATCATTTGAGAGAGAGGGAACCTTGATGATTGAACTGAAACACATCACCAAAACCTTTACCGTTAAATCCGGGGATGTGGAAGCCTTAAAGGATATTAACCTCACCATTGAGGATGGGGATATCTACGGCATCATCGGCCTGTCCGGTGCCGGCAAGTCCACTTTGGTCCGCTGCATTAACATGCTTGAGCGCCCCACCTCTGGCCAGGTTGTGGTTAACGGCCTGAATATGGAGCAGCTGTCCGCCAAGGAGCTGAGAGATGCCCGCCGGGGCATTACCATGGTCTTCCAGCAATTCAACCTGCTGATGCAGAGAAACTGCCTGCGGAACGTTTGCTTCCCCATGGAGATTGCCGGGGTAAAAAAGGCTGATGCCGTTAAGCGGGCCAGGGAGCTTCTGGAGCTGGTAGGTCTGCCTGACAAGGCCAACGCCTTCCCTGCCCAGCTGTCCGGCGGTCAGCAGCAACGCGTGGCCATTGCCCGTGCCCTGGCCACCAACCCCAAGGTTTTGCTATGCGACGAAGCCACCAGCGCCCTGGACCCTAACACCACCCATAGCATTCTCAGCCTGATTAAAGAGATTAACGAGAAGCTGGGCATCACCGTAGTGGTTATCACTCACCAGATGAGTGTGGTAGAAGAAATCTGCAAGCATGTGGCCATTTTGGACCATGGTGAGGTTGCTGAAAAGGGCCTGGTTACCGAAATCTTCTCAAATCCCCAGACAGCGGCAGCTAAGCGTCTGGTTTACCAGGAAGACCCGGATGACAGCCGCAGCTTTGGCCCCGATGATCATATCATCCGCGTGGCCTTTACCGGCACTACCTCTTCCGAGCGCCCGCTGGTAGCCGCCACCGCCGTGGACACCGGCGTTCTGCTCAGTGTCATCTATGCCGATACCAGCATTCTGGATGGTCAGGTTTGCGGCAGTATGCTGCTAGGCCTCCCTGCCGACCAAGCGCAGCGGAACAAGGTTCTTACCTATCTGCGGGGTATTGAAGGTATTACCGTTGAGGAGGTTGTTTCCGAATGAATTACGCCAGTATGTTTACGTCCGAAGCCTGGCAGGAATTTGTAAAAATCTGGTCTGCCGGCGAGTTTTACAACGGCATTTGGGCTACTGTCTACTCCACCATTTTGGCCACACTCTTTGCCTTGATTATTGGCCTGCCCCTGGGTGTGCTGTTGGTTGTTGGTGAAGAAGGCGGCGTTCGTCCCCTGCCCAAGCCCCTGATGACAGCCCTGAATACCATCATCAACATTCTCCGCAGCATTCCCTTCCTGATTTTGATGATTATGGTCATTCCCCTGTCCCGTATTATTGTAGGCACCTCCATTGGCACCAAGGGCATGATTGTCCCTCTGGTGATTTCCGCTTTCCCCTTCATCTCTCGTTTGATGGAAAGCTCCCTGCGGGAAATTGACCCCGGCGTTATTGACCAGCCCGTCGATGCGCCCGATGCGCTGCAGCAC
>JAKSQI010000162.1 GCA_024404215.1 Oscillospiraceae bacterium | reverse complement strand
ATCACAAACCGTCAATACACCATTGTTTACAGTAAAGTGAATATCCTGCCCGGCATAGGCCATTTTGTAGACTCTGCTTGGATCCTTCTGATACTGTGGACAAGGATTGTCCTTTAGGCATTGCTTCAAGCCTTCGCGCTTTTCTTCAGAAATTTTGTTCAATAATTGCTCAGGAAATATAACCACTACCTGATCCTCAGCATGAAGATCTGCATAACTGCCGCAGGCCTCAGGATGACAGTCCGCATATGGAATGTAAGGCTTGATATCATATATTGGCGTACCATCCAGCAAATCTACCCCGGAAACCAAAAGGCAGAGCCCATCCTCACAGTCTTCCACTACTTTTTCCAGCTTCACACAAGACAAGCCAATGGAGTTCGGCCTATATGGAGCCCGACTTGCAAAAACACCAATTCTCTTATTCCCTCCCAATCTGGGCGGACGCACCGTAGGACTCCAGCTTTCCGTGTGTGCCTGTGAAAAATCAAAGAGGAGCCATAGATGCGAAAATTCTTCAATCCCTCTCAATGCTTCCGAATTACGATATTGCTTGCGGAACACGATTTTGCCCTTCAATCCGGGAGCTCGGCCACTTTGCCTCGGAATACCGAATTTTTCGGTAAAATCGGTATGGATATCCGCTATGGGATAGATTAAAACGCCTTCTGCCATGAGCCTTCCCTCCCGAATAGATAAAGAAAAAGCTCAAACCTTGCGGTTTGAGCTTTTGGTCCGAGTGACTGGAGTCGAACCAGCGGCCTCTTGAACCCCATTCAAGCGCGCTACCAATCTGCGCTACACCCGGATGCCTTACAGCTTTGTTATAATAGCACAGACGGTGTTATTTTGCAAGCCCTTTTTCAAGTTTTTTTGCATCATTCACCAGCCGCCGGGATGTGGGGCGCAGCCATAAAGCGTTCCCCGGCCGGTAGACAGAAAGCTGTTCCTGAAGATAAATCGGTTATCCTTTGGCAAAAGCTTTCCGCATTCTCAGCCGGAACCAAAACTGTCATCAGAATACTAGCGGAATACTCGACGTTTTCCACAAACCCGCCACATGACTCCGCCGTCAGCTTAGCCCGCTCCAGCAAGCTGTAGCTGCACTCAGTTTCAATAACCTGCCAGAGTCGGACGATGCTGATTCCGGACGCCTCCAAGGCCAGCCCCGCTGTATGGGAGTATGCTCTCACCAGTCCACCGGTGCCAAGCAGTATACCGCCAAAATAACGGGTCACCGTACAACAGTAGTTCTGTATACCTTTTTTGCGAAAAAGCTCCAGCATGGGCTGTCCTGCTGTCCCCTGGGGCTCTCCATCATCGGAATAGCGTTCTATTCCGCCTTCTCGTAGCATATAGCACCAGCAAGTATGTCTGGCATCGTGATATTGTTTTCCCGTTTCCTGAATTCTGGCACGCGCCTCCTCCTCGGATTCCACCGGCCAGAGTCTTCCGATAAAACGGGAACGCTTTTCAACCATCTCCACCTCGCAGGAGGTGGTTGGAATCAGATAAGGTTCCATACTCAATCCTGTTCTGTCTCAAACACAAAGGTTTTCAGACCGTCATAATGTTCTGCCGGAATCACTGCTTCAATCTCCATGCAGGTATCCAGATAGTCGGTTTTCTTGACTTCGCACTTTTTGTGAAGAATATCCAGTATGTCACCCCGATCATAAGGCAGATGAAGGATAACCTGGCGCTTGCCCCGATTCACAATCCTTTCAATCAAATCCAGCATTTCCTGCGTTCCTTCGCCGGTTGCTGCAGAAATACGAACCGAGTTTTCTTCCTTGGGTATAAACTCCAAAGGCACCAGATCACACTTATTGTATACGCGGATACATGGAGTCTGTTCAGCCCCCAGTTGAACAATCAGCCGCTCAACAACCTCAGCCTGATTCCGCCACAAGGGATTGGAAATATCAATTACATGAAGCAAAACATCGGCGTAGGTAAGTTCCTCCAGAGTAGCCTTAAAGGCTTCGATCAAATGGTGTGGCAGCTTATTAATAAAACCAACCGTATCGGACATGAGAATCTGCCGGGTCGGACCTAAATCAAGGCGGCGGGTCGTGGTGTCCAGCGTATCAAACAGACGATTAACCGCAGGGATGCCTGCATCTGTCAGACAATTCAGCAGTGTTGATTTGCCGGCATTGGTATAACCTACCAGTGCTGCCACAGGTATACCGGTTTTCTGTCTCTGCCGGCGCTGGGTAGCACGATTCTTGCGAACCTCTTCCAGCTCTTCCGCCAGCTTATCAATTTTGCGGCGAATATGACGGCGGTCTGTTTCCAGCTGAGTTTCACCGGGGCCACGGGTACCAATAGGACTGGCCGATGAAGTCTGGCGAACCAAATGCGTCCACATACCGGTTAAGCGAGGCAGCATATATTTATACTGGGCTAGTTCAACCTGTAGGCGTCCCTCCCGGGTTTTTGCCCGTTGAGCAAAAATATCCAAAATCAAGGTAGAACGATCTATGACACGAACCCCCAGCTCGTCTCCTAAAGCCCGGGTTTGAGAGGGAGACAATTCGTTATCAAGAACAGCAAGGGTCGCTTCATTGGCTTCAATCAAAGCCTTTAATTCCTCTACCTTTCCCCCGCCAATAAAGGAATGGGGATCCGGTGCAGGATGATTCTGAAGAACACGGGCCAGACATACTCCTCCGGCCGTTTCCACAAGAGCCGCTAATTCTTCCAAAGACTCCTCTGTTGATTTTTCGGAAAAATCCATGATATCTGCATTCAGACCGGCAATGACTGCCCGTTCCAGTTCCTGTTCCATGCTGCCTCCTGTGGTAATAAAATCAAAACCCGCACCGAAATCTCAGTGCGGGTTATGTGGGTTATTTCAGGCCGAACTTCTTGTTGAACTTATCAACGCGACCGCTGGTGTCTACCAGCTTCTGCTTGCCTGTATAAAAGGGGTGACACTTAGAGCAAATTTCAACCTTAATATCCTTCTTTGTGCTGCCCGTCTCAATAACCTCTCCGCAAGCACACCGAATGGTGGTCTGCTCGTAGTTGGGATGGATTCCTTCCTTCATTACGCTCACCTCTTTACTGTTTATTTCTAACGCAGGAAAGATTTTATCACAGCTTTTCATAAAATGCAATGCTTTTTTCACTTTTTTTCAATCATTTAAAACAGAAATGCCACGATTCAAGCTGAAAAAATAGACAATGGCATCCTGAACCGTTTTTCCGGTCATGCGTTCCAAGGCGGATGAATACAGACGGAGCTGAAGGGCGTAGTCTCTTCTCTTTGCCTCATAATTGCTTTCCGTAATGTGGTCTGTTTTAAAGTCTATGACAACCAGCCTGTCTTCCTCCTCCAGCCAACAGTCTACGACACCCTGCAGGAGGATTCGCTCTTCCGTGCCAAGAGCCAGCAACTCTCGAGATGGAGTTAAAACAGAAAACTTACACTCACGATGCAGATTGGAGCTACGAGAAATTCGCTGTCCAAGTTCAC
>JAKSQI010000161.1 GCA_024404215.1 Oscillospiraceae bacterium | reverse complement strand
GGAATGATACGGCCGAAGGTATTGAACTCACTGACGATTTCCAATTCCTTTTCATCAAATGCGGGGATATTCATAAAGACTTCCTCCTGGTATGTGTTATCCTTGGCAAATCTATCATAGCAACGCTGAAGCGCCTGTGCAAGACAGAGAAGCAAAATCAAAAACCGGCGGCACCTAAGTGCCGCCGGCGGAAAAGCAAGGGAATATGAGATTAGTGAATCATGACATTGAGACCCATGGCCTCCAGCTGTTCCTTTCTAGCCTGAACCAGCTCGTCCTTGGGGGGCTCAGCCTCCAGAACAACATGATTTCTCTGCAGACGCTCCCACTTAACAGTACCCAGCTTGTGGTAGGGCAGCAGCTGTACAACCTCAACGGCATCGCCCAGCTCGCAGATGAACTTACCTACAGCGTCAAAGCTGGCGACAGAATCATTGAACATGGGGATGATGGGAATACGAATCTGGAACTTGCCGCCATGCTCGGCAATCTTCTTGGCGTTTTCCAAAATCAGGGGGTTGGGAACGCCGATAACCTTCTGGTGCAGCTCAGGATCCATCTGCTTCAGGTCATAGAGGAAAAGGTCGGTATAGGGCAGGATGGGCTCAATGTTCTTCCAGGGGGCGAAGCCGGTGGTATCAACAGCTGTATGGATACCTTCAGCCTTGCAGCGCTTCAGAACCTCCAGCAGGAAGTCGGGCTGGCAGAGGCACTCACCGCCGGAGATGGTAACGCCACCGCCGGAACGCTTGAAGAAGGGAACATCGCGATGGATGCGCTCCATAACCTCGTCAACGGTATAGTTGGTGCCGCACATGTACAGAGCCTTGCTGGTGCAGGCTTCTGCGCACTTGCCGCAGTTATCGCACTTGGTGCGGTCTACCGTAACCAGCTGCAGCTCTTCATCGCCGGTAGCGGCCATTTTCTTATCACCCAGAGAGATGGCATCATGGGGGCAGACATTCAGGCAGTTGCCGCACTTGTCGGTGCCAACGCACTTCATGCTCATCCAGTTCAGCTCAGTGTAAAACTCCTGAGATTCGGGGCTGTGACACCAGGGGCAGCGAAGGGGGCAGCCCTTCAGGAACAGAGTGAGACGGATGCCGGGTCCATCGTGAACAGAGAAGCCCTGCATATCATAAAACTTGCCGGTTACAACTTTATTCTCTTCCATAGTAATTCTCCGTAATCTTGATATGTTATAAGCGCATAAGCGCAATTTATACGATAATATAATACTGGTAATCCTTTAAAAAGTAAAGTACCGAATTCTTATATACCCATGTAAAAAAAGAATCAGTGCTGCGGCTTCAGCTGAGTAAACTGATTGATAAACATGGGCAGCATGGGGTTGCGGCTGTTTTTGTTCCAAACAACTACCTCTACACTGGCCGGGAAGTCCCGCATTTCTTTGAAAACCAAATTGGGATGGTTGCGGAGAGAATGGTTCTCGTTCAGGGGGAAGATACCGTAGCCGGCTTCCAGCCACAGGGCCAGTGAACCGATATCCGGGGCTTCCAGAGTCTTCAAACCAAGAGAAGCATTGCGGTTAATATGGGGCATCTCGTCTGCGGGCAGGGTCAGCCAAAGGTCGTTGCGGAAATCCTCCAGAGTGACATCCTCTTTGGCAGCCATGGGGTGAGTTTTGGGGATAACCATGTAGGTTTTGGCCAGCCCAACCTCCTTGTAGACCAGTTCCTCAATGCCGTCAACATTAAAGGAAGCCGAGAAGCCAATATCCAAAGTACCGTTCAAAAGGCCTTTAATGAGACCGGAAATGGGATGGGAGGACAGATAGCAGCGCACATCCGGATATTCCGAATGGAAGGCGGCCAGTGCATCGGAGTAGGGAGGGCAGACCAGCTGGCCATCAATCATGCCGATGTTTAGGGTGCCGGCATAGCCATTGTGAAGGGCAGCGGCCTTTTCTACCAGATCCGAATAGTCATTGGAAAGGCTTTTCAAGCCCTCCGCCATGACCTGTCCGGCCGGAGTCAATCGGACCGTCTTTTTTTCACGGGCGAAAAGCTCAATACCCAATTCATCCTCCATGGCGGCAATCTGCCGACTGAGTACCGGTTGGGATAAATAAAGGCGGTCGGCGGCCTTAGTAAAATTCAAGCATTCTGCAGCAGCTAAAAAGCATTTTATCTGAGAAAAATTCATGATGCGGCCTCCTTGCTGTGAAAATCGTATGATTTCATACTATTTTAGCACAACAAAACAGGAAAAGCTAGCAGTGGGCTGGGGCAGATGCCATATTTTTAAAGAAAACGGCTCCCCGAAGGGAGCCGTTAGAGGAAAGCTTACTTGAAATACTGAACGGCAGAGGCGAAGAGGCCCATGTCGTAATTACCGGGAACGTTTTTGTAGAGGTAAGAACCGATACGCTCACTATGGCCCATTTTACCGAAGACCCGTCCATCGGGAGAGAGGATACCTTCAATGGCAAAGGCGGAGCCGTTGGGGTTGCAGAGAATATCCGTGGTGGGCTCACCGTCGGCATTGACGTACTGGGTCAGAATCTGACCGTTGGCAGCTAAGGTACGAATTTGTTCCTCTGTAGCCAGGAAGCGGCCTTCACCATGGGAAATGGCTACGGTGTAGGTTTCACCCAGGGCTGCGTTCATCAGCCAAGGAGAAGCGACACTGCAGACCTTGGTGCGAACCAGACGGGACTGGTGACGACCGATCGTATTGAAGGTAAGGGTGGGAGCGTTGGGGTCGGAATCGGAAATTTCACCGTTAGGCACCAAGCCCAGCTTAATCAAAGCCTGGAAGCCGTTGCAGATACCACCCATGAGACCGTCGCGATTCTTCAGCAGCTCGTGAACGGCGTCCTTAATCTGAGGATTGCGGAAGAAGGCCGTGATGAATTTAGCGGAGCCGTCAGGCTCGTCACCGCCGGAGAAGCCACCAGGCAGGAAAACAATCTGGCTCTTGCTGACCTTTTCGGCAAAGCTATCCACGGAGCTGCGGATGGCATCGGCAGTGAGGTTGCGGATGACAAAAATCTCAGGCTCAGCGCCGGCGTCTGCGAAAACCTTGGCGGTGTCAAACTCGCAGTTGGTGCCGGGGAAGACAGGAATCAAAACCTGGGGCTTGCCAATGGCTGTGCCGGCATGGGTGAGAACGGAAGGCTTACTGCTGGTCAGAGCAGGCAGCGTGTCGGTTTTGCCGTCGGTGTAGGCGTGGAAAACACCTTCCAGCTTGCTTTCATACAGGGGGAAGAGCTCAGCCATATCGGCGCTTTCCCCAAAAGCGGTCAGGCTTTCTTCAGCGGTGGTGGTACCCAGAGCTATGCCAAGCTCCACATCCTCCGTCAGTTCCAGAATAAAGGAGCCGTAACGATAGCCGAAAATGGTTTCCATGTCAAGACCATCTGAATAGGTGAAGCCGATTCCGTTACCCAGACCCATCTTCATAACAGCTTCTGCAACGCCATTTTCTACAGCCCATGCCGCATTTACTTTACCGGCTTTGTGAAGCGCATATACTTTTTCCCAGACAGCTTTCTTTTCTTCTGCTGTCTCTCCTACGCACAGGTATACTGGATTTTCGGCTG
>JAKSQI010000160.1 GCA_024404215.1 Oscillospiraceae bacterium | reverse complement strand
CGATGCCGAGGAAGAAGCCAGAGGCTATGTGGCTGAGTATGAAGCCAATCCTTCTGAGGATACCATCATCCAGCTGGCCAAGGACCATTCTGACAGCACCAACGCCGGTAACGGCGGTCTGTGGGAAAATGCAAACCACACCAGCTTTACCCCCGAAATCACCGATTGGGTGTTTAACGCCAGCCGCAAGGAAGGGGATATTGAGGTGTTCTGGTCCGGGGATGCCAATTGCTGGTATGTGCTCTACTACCTGAACGAAGACATGCCCTATAACCTCTATCAGGCCAAAACGGCCATGGTAAATGAAGCCGAGACAGCCTGGAAGGAGAGCCTGCCTTCTGACGAAAGCGGTACCCGTACCTGGATGTACTCCCTTATCTGATTTCATAACAATATTGGAAAAGCCGGCTTTGGCCGGCTTTTCTTTGTGCTGTAACGGCTGCAGTCATGAACTTTTGATGAAGAGAGTGGAAGCAGTTGACAGGCTGTGGTAAAATAGAATGACTTTATATTGGCAGGTGACTGTATTTGTCAAAAAGAGGAATGAGAATTGCCAAGGAGGCCGCCGGTGTGGGTTATCATACCGTGAGCACCGTCGTTTCCCTTGCGCTGAAAATAGTATGTACAGCGGTTTTGGTATTGATAACCACCTTGTTGGTTTTTGCCTGCCTGTTCTGTATGTACTGTAAAACCAATTTTTCCCAGGGCTTGAATGTTGAATATGAGGATTTCTCTCTGGCACTATCCAGTGTTATTTATACCGAGAATAAAAGCACCGGACAGCTGGACGAGCTGCTTACCATTACCAGCAGCGAATACCGCATGTGGGTGGATTATGAATCCCTGCCGGATGTGGTTGAGAAAGCAGTTGTAGCCATTGAGGACAAACGCTTTTACAAGCATCAGGGTGTTGACTGGTACCGTACCTCCGGCGCCTTTGTCAACATGTTCCTAAGCATGAGCAATACCTTCGGTGGCTCCACCATTACTCAGCAGCTGATAAAAAACCTGACCCAGGATGATGATGTTACGGTTCAGCGTAAGCTGCTGGAAATCTTCCGTGCACTGGAATTTGAAAAGCAGTACAGTAAGGAAGAAATCATGGAAATGTACCTTAATGTGGTATATTTCGGCCATGGCTGCTATGGCATTGGCGCAGCGGCAGACTATTACTTCGGCAAAGAGGTCAGCGAGCTGACGGCTGCCGAGGCCGCCTGTATCATTGGCATTACCAATAACCCTTCCATGTACAGCCCCTTTATCAATAAGGAAGGCAACAAGAAGAGGCAGATGGAAATTCTGAACCAAATGTACGAGCAGGGCTACCTGACTGAGGCTGAGTTCAAACAAGCCAGTGAGCAGGAGCTAGAGTTTGACACCGGTGAGGATGACATTAACAGCAACGTATACACCTGGTTTGAAGAGGCCTTGCTGGATGATTTGATTCGCGACCTGGCCCAGCTGAAGAACGTTTCCGAATCCACAGCAGAGCTGCTGCTGCTGACCGGCGGTTATAAGATTGTTGCTACCGTAGACCGGGAGGTTCAGGCTGCCATTGATGAGGTTTATGGTGACCCCAACAACCTGTCCGGCATGTCCGGCTCCAGTCAGCAGCCCCAGTCCGCCATCGTGGTTATTGACCCCTATACCGGTGATATCAAGGGCATGAGCGGAGGCGTAGGCAGTAAGGACGGCAACCTGCTGTGGAATCGTGCTACCGACTCCAAGCGTCAGCCCGGTTCTTCCTTTAAGCCGATTGCATCCTATGCTCCGGCCATTGAGTATGGCGTTGTTACCCCCCAGACTCATATCGAAGACGGCAAGGATGTAAAGCTTAACGGAACCTCCTGGATGACCTTGAACTTTGACTACAGCTACATGGGCATCATTACCATTGAACAGGCCTTAAAGTACTCTATCAACACGGTTGCTGCCCAGCTGGTAGACAAGCTGAGCCCCTCGGTATCCTTTGAATTTGTACGGAGCAAGGCCGGCATTTCCACCCTGACCATTGAGGACATGGACTATGCCCCCATGGCTGTAGGCGCCTTGAGCTACGGTGTTACCGTCCGCGACATGGCCTCGGCCTATACCATGTTTGTCAACAGCGGCATGCGGTCCAAGGGCCGCACCTATAAATACATTTACGACAACAACGATAAGCTGGTGTACGAAAATGTAACAGAGCAGGTGGCTGCCATCAGCGACAAAACGGCCTACTGGATGACCTACATGATGAAGCAGTCTGCCAACTACGGTACCGGCGGCGTCTCCAACCTGGATAACATGCCTACTGCCGGTAAAACCGGTACTACCCAGGACCGCTTTGACCGTTGGTTTGTGGGTTATTCCCCCTACTATGTAGCGGCCTGCTGGGTTGGCTATGACAATCCTGCCCGCATTTCCTATAGCGGCAACCCGGCTGCCACCATGTGGAAAAAGGTCATGGAAAAGATTCATGTCGGTCTGGAACGGCGAGAGTTTAACACGCCGGAAAATACCTACCTCACTCCCATTCCCGGCGTTGTTCCCATTGAAATCTGGATTCGCGGCGTGGATGAGAACGGCAACAAGCTGTATGAGGAGCAGACCTACGACAACGAGACCACGGTGGAAGGCCGCGTTATTGAGGTCACTGCCAAGAAGCTGGATGACTATGAGCTGGTTGGCTCCGGCTATACCATTTCTCATACCGTTACCGGCAGTGATTCCAAGAAGGATGTTGTAGAGTTTACCTACAAGTCTACCAAGCCGCCGGAGCCGGATCCTGAGGAGGAGCTGACGGATCCTTCCGAGGAGGGCTCAGGCAACCTCTTTGACTGGGGCAACATTTTTAACAATAACTAAGAAAAAGCAGCCGTCCTTCGGCTGCTTTTTTTAAAAAGGAGAGTACCATGCCATATGACATGACGGACCGGCTGAAAATTGCGGTAGGCTCCCGGGCCCTGTTTCAGCTGGAGAAAGAAAACCGGATTTTTGAAGAGCAGGGGATTGATGCCTACGAAGAGTATCAGATTTCACCCCGGGGGCGGGGTTTGGGTTAAGGCAGTCTCTTCTGGCCCTGAACGAAGGGGGAGGGCGGCAGCCGGTAGAGGTGCTGATAGCCTCCCGTAACAGTGCGGATACCGGATACCGGGTTTTTAACAGCATTGAGCATTATGGATTGGACATCAGCCGGGGCCTGTTTACTTCGGGCATGGGGCTGGCAGCCTATCTTAAAGCCTTTGACATTGATTTGTTTCTGACAGCAAACCCTGCCGATGCCCAGGCGGCTATTGATTGCGGCATACCTGCGGCCACCATTGTCAGCAACCCGGATAAGGAATATGACTGCACCGGGCCCTTGAGTGAAATCCGCATTGCCTTTGACGGCGATGCCGTGCTCTTCTCCGATGAATCCGAGGTGGTGTTCAAGCAGGAGGGTCTGGAGGCCTTTACACGGCGGGAGAACGAGCTGGCAGCTCAACCCATGGCTGAAGGTCCCATGGCTAAGTTCCTGCGGGCATTGAACCGGCTGCAGCAGGACGATTCCACCCTTGTCGTCCGATTGCCGTCGGGCGGATCCTATTC
>JAKSQI010000016.1 GCA_024404215.1 Oscillospiraceae bacterium | reverse complement strand
TGAACTTAGGCAGCAAAAGAAAAAAGAGAAGCATCGGGGCAGATAATGCCCCATGTCTTCTCGAACAAATGCTGCCGCACAGTCGGACAGGAGTGCCTTAAACTCAATCCGGAGCTGAAATGCGCGGAGCCGCCCTACGAGTTCTGCGAATACCTTGATGGAGAGTACAAGGAGACGGATGTCCGCATCCGCCATAACGAGGCAGTCACCTCTTTCGGAAAGGATAATGAACACATCAGATTCCGAACGCTCCCGGCGGTGAAGGTATTAAGCATCTACCACAAAGGGGCTTATGACAGCATCGGTGAAGCATACGCCTATATTATGGAGTATACCGAAAAGAACGGATACGAGGTAGCAGGTCTTTCAAGAGAGAGCTACATAGATGGAATCTGGAACAAAGAATCAGTAAGCGATTGGCTGACGGAGATTCAGTTGCCAGTGAAGTAATCTCATTTGCAGAACAACCCCGCTCGGAACTAAGACTTTTCTTAGCTCCGGGCGGGGTTTTTTCTTATTTATCCTCCGCTTCCCACTGCTTCCAAATTTCGGGGCAGTAGCCAACGGTGGCTTTTTTGCCGTTACGGACAATAGGCGTTTTGATGAGAGAGGGTTCCTCCAGCAGCTTTTCGGCCTTGTCATTGTCATAGGCTAAATAGCGCAGCAGGTCATAGTCTTTGGATTTTTCGTCAATCATGGCCTCCAGCCCTACGCAGGACCGGACGCTGTCAAATTCCCGACGGCTCATGCCGTAGCGGGGCAGATCAATGCTCTGGTATTTCACCCGGCGTTCCTTAAAATAGCGTTCTGCCTTTTTGGTGTCAAAGCATTTGGATTTTCCGAAAATCTGAATATTCATGTTATACCTCGCTGATAACAGGGAGAATCATGGGGGTGCGCTTTACCTTGCGGTTCAGGTAGGCAGTAAGGCCGGATTTCACCGTGCTCTTCATGGTGGCCCAGTCTGTGATATTCTGCAGGCTGCAGTCAAACATGATATCCTGAACAATTTCACGCATTTCGTTAATCAGCTCCTCCGACTCCTTTACATAGATGAAGCCTCGGGTGATGATATCCGGCGGGGACACCAGGCTGCCGTCATCAGAGGAAATATTGATGATTACCACCAGCATGCCGTCGGTAGCCAGATGCTTGCGGTCACGGAGAACCATGGCGCCAACATCGCCTATGCCGGTGCCGTCAACCAAAACGGCCCCGGAGGGTACTGTGCCGTTGAGGCGGATGCTGCGGGCAGTCAGCTCAATGACACTGCCGATTTCAGGAATAACCACATGATTGGGGGCAATGCCCATTTCTCTGGCCAGCTCGGCGTGTGTTTTCAAATGCCGAACCTCACCGTGGAGGGGAACAAAGAATTTGGGCTTGGTCAGGGCCAACATCAGCTTCAGATCCTCCCGGTTGGCATGACCGGATACGTGGATGTTATCCTTCTTGTCATAGATGACGTCGGCTCCGCGGCGGTAGAGCTCATTTATGACCTTGGTAACGGTCTTTTCGTTGCCGGGAACGGCGGAGGCAGAGATGATAACCCGGTCCCCGGGCTGAATTTCCAGCTGGCGGTGGCCGGAGAAGGCCATGCGATAAAGGGCGCTCATGGGCTCACCCTGACTGCCGGTGGTCATGATAACCACTTTTTCGGGGGGCAGCTTTTTGATGTGGTTCAGTTCCATCAGCACACCCTTGGGAGGGGTAATGTAGCCAAGCTCCATGGCAACCTTCAGATTGTTCTCCATGCTGCGGCCGGTTACGGCAACCTTGCGGTCGTATTTGGCGGCGCAGTCGATGACTTGTTTGATACGGTCCACATTGGAGGCAAAGGTGGTAACAATAATGCGCTGGGTGCAGCCGTTAAAGAGCTGGTCCAGCCGCATGCCAACCTTACGCTCGGATTCGCAGTGGCCGGGTACCATAACATTGGTGGAGTCGGACAACAAGGCAAGCACGCCCTTTTTGCCCAGCTCACCCAGTCGTGCCAGGTCAATCATCTCCCCGGTAACAGGGGTGGGGTCAATTTTAAAGTCACCGGTGTGGATAATAGTACCTGCCGGTGTTTTTACAGCCATGGCAACGGAGTCGGAAATGCTGTGATTGGTGTGGATAAACTCCACCTTGAAGCAACCGGCGGTAAAACTGCAGCCGGCGTCCAAATCCACAATTTCTGTCTTCTCCAGCAGCCCGTGCTCGGCCAGCTTGCCCCGAATTAAACCAGCGGTCAGCCGGGTAGCATAGATGGGAGCCCGCAGCTCCCGCAGCAGATAAGGAAGACCACCGATGTGGTCCTCGTGGCCGTGGGTGATGGCGATGGCCTTGACCTTGTGGGCGTTTTTCACCACATAGGTAAAGTCGGGGATGACGCAGTCTACCCCGTACATTTCATCATCGGGGAAGCCGAGGCCGCAGTCAATAATCAGTATATCCTCGCCATACTCATAGGCGGTCATGTTTTTGCCGATTTCGCTCAAGCCGCCTAAAGGGATAATTTTCAGTTTTCCTGCCATAAATCAGGAATCTCCTTTCGTAAAAAGGGCGCACTTCCCCCTTGCCCGCCTGAAATGCGTTTTTTGGGGGGAAAAGGCCCCGATTTCCAGTTGTTTTATATGCAGTACATCTCTCGTGTACAAAACGCCATTGTAAAAGCATATGATAATGCTAATAAAATATTATAGCTTTAAAAACAAGCTTTGTCAAATACAGAGCTTGAAGAGAAAAAGAAGAAAATTGTTAGCAAAGACTAACGTTTTCTTGCTTTAAGGAGGGTTGCCCCTTATAATAAGGGGAGAAGGAAAGCGAGGCTATGTCAAGGGCCTCTTGGATAAGGAGAGAATAACATGACTCTGCAGGAGCTTAGGGCAGGGGACCACGGCGTGATTACTGAGGTTGGTGGTTCCGGCGCTCTGCGGCAGCACTTTTTGGATATGGGCATGATTCCCGGGGCTGAGGTGACGGTGGTGAAGCTGGCCCCCATGGGGGACCCTATGGAGATTCAGCTCCACGGTTACGAGCTGACCATACGTCTCAGCGATGCGGCCTGCATTGCCGTTGAACCCATCCGGGAGCGTACCCGTTCCCATGCCCATCCGGATACTCTTCCGGTCAGTGAACATCCCGGTCTGGGTGAAGGGGGACGCTATCACGATGACCGCGAGGCAGACCCCCTGCCGGAGGGCAGTCGGCTGACTTATGCTCTGGTGGGAAATCAGAACTGCGGTAAAACCACTCTTTTCAATCAGCTTACCGGGGCCAATCAGCATGTGGGTAATTTCCCCGGCGTGACGGTGGACCGGAAGGACGGTGTCATTCAGGGCCATGAAAACACCAGTATTACCGATTTGCCCGGCATTTATTCTATGTCCCCCTATACCGGGGAGGAAATCGTCTCCCGGGATTTTGTACTGAAGGAATATCCTCATGCCATCATCAACATTGTGGATGCCACGAATCTGGAGCGGAATCTGTATCTCACCATGCAGCTGCTGGAGATGAACATTCCCATGGTTCTGGCCTTAAACATGATGGATGAACTGACCGGAAACGGCGGAACCGTGGATATTAATGGTATGGAGGCCCTTTTGGGTATCCCCGTGGTTCCCATTTCTGCTGCGAAAAACGAAGGTGTTGATGAGCTGGTGCGACATGCTCTGCATGTTGCTCAAAATCAGGAAAGACCCCGGCGACAGGATTTTTGCAGCAAGGAGGACCATGAGGGCTCTGTGCACCGATGCATCCATGCCGTAGTACATTTGATTGAGGACCACGCCGAGCGCGCCGGACTGCCGGTCCGCTTTGCAGCTACCAAGGCCATTGAAGGGGACCCGTTGATTCTAAAGCAGCTGGAGCTGGACGGCAACGAACAGGAGCTGCTGGAGCATATTTTACTTCAGCTGGAAGCGGAGCGCGGGCTGGACCGCTGTGCTGCCATGGCGGATATGCGCTATGATTTTATTGAGCGCCTCTGTGAGCAGACTCTGGTTAAGCCCCGGGAAAGCCGAGAGAGAGTCCGCAGTCGGCAAATTGACCGGGTGCTGACGGGAAAGTATACGGCCATTCCCTGCTTTATCGCCATCATGCTGGCTGTGTTCTACCTAACCTTTGAGGTTATCGGTGCCGGCCTGCAGTCCCTGCTGGAAAGGGGCATTGAAGCCTTATCCGGGATAGTAGACGGCACCCTGACAGCGTTGGGGGTTAATGCGGCCCTGCACAGCCTGGTAATTGATGGTATCTTTGCCGGCGTGGGCAGTGTGCTCAGCTTTCTGCCCATTATTGTGGTCATGTTTTTCTTCCTGTCCTTACTGGAGGACAGCGGCTATATTGCCCGGGTAGCCTTTTTCATGGACAAGCTGCTGCGGAAAATCGGCCTGTCCGGCCGCAGCATTGTGCCCTTGCTTATTGGCTTTGGCTGTACTGTGCCGGCGGTTATGTCCACCCGCACTTTGCCCAGTGACCGGGACCGCAGGATGACCATCCTGCTGACCCCCTTTATGAGCTGTTCGGCCAAGCTGCCGGTGTATGCCTTCTTTGTCAGTGTTTTCTTTCCCGGCAAGGGCGGCCTGATTATGACCGGACTCTATTTTCTGGGCATTCTCATGGGTATTCTGGCGGCCCTTCTCTATAAGGGCACCCTTTTCCGGGGGGAAGCGGTTCCCTTTGTCATGGAACTGCCAAACTATCGTCTCCCCGGACTGCGCAATGTGGTTCAGCTGCTGTGGGAAAAAGCCAAGGATTTTCTGCGCAAAGCCTTTACCGTAATTCTCGTGGCTCCGGTGGTTATTTGGTGCCTCCGCCGCGCTGGGTTTCGCGTCAAGGCCGTCGGGGATTCCGGCGCCGGCATGCTGGCAGTGATCAGCGGTTGGCTGACCCCTTTACTGGCTCCCTTGGGGCTGGGAGACTGGCGCATCGTTACCTCCCTTATCAGCGGCGTGCTGGCCAAGGAGAGCCTGGTATCCACCTTGGAAATCCTCTTTGGCGGACAGCTGGGGGCCGTGCTTACTACAGCCGGTACCGCAGCCCTGCTGGTGTTCAGCCTGCTTTACACCCCCTGCATTGCCGCTGTTGCTTCCGTGCGACGGGAACTGGGGGCCCGTTGGGCGGCCGGTATTGTGCTCTGGCAGTGTGCTGTGGCCTGGGTCTGTGCCTTTTTGGTTCAGCTGCTTTGCCACGTCTTTGCATAAGGTGATACCATGAACGGCTGGGATATTCTGATTCTTATTCTTTTGGTGCTGGCGGTTGGGGCTGCGGTTCTCTCTCTGGTTCGCAGCCGGAAGGCAACCAAGGACTGCTGCGGTGACTGCAGCAAATGCGGGCAGCGCTGCGGCCACTGCTGACGAAAAAGACCAAAAGCAATACCCGCCGGAGCCTAGGCTCCGGCGGGTGTGTTATAATCAAAGGGGGAATTACAGCTCCAGGGTGCGGTTGGCGATGGCACTGCAGACCTTTTCGGTGAAGGCATCCAGTGTCATGACCTCGTTAGCGATGGTATCTCTCTTGCGGAGGGAGACCAGACCCTCTTCGGCCTCCTTGGCGCCGATAATCAGCATGTAGGGGCAACGATCAACCTGCTGGGCTTCACGGATTTTGTACTTCATGGTTTCACTGCGGTCATCCAGTACAACGCGGACGCCGGCGGCCTCCAGCTTCTCATAAACGGCGGTGCAGTAATCCATGACCTTGTCGGAAATGGGAATAATCTTAACTTGAGTAGGAGCCAGCCATACAGGGAACTTGCCCTTGGTTTCTTCTATAATGAAGGCCATGAAACGGTCCAGAGAGCCCAGAATGGCCCGGTGCAGAACCACAGGGGTCTGCTCGGAGGCGTCACTGTCTACATACTTCAGGTCAAACTTGGCAGGCAGGCAGAAGTCCAGCTGGCAGGTGGACAGGGTATACTCGGCACCAACAGCGGGCTTGACGTTAACATCCAGCTTGGGGCCGTAGAAGGCAGCTTCGCCGATTTCCTCGGTGTATTCAATGCCAAGGTCATTGAGAACCTGACGCAGGGCGTCCTCAGCCTTGTTCCACATCTCATCATCGGGGTGATACTTTTCGGTATCTGCCGGGTCACGGAGAGACAGAACACAGCGGTAATCAGTAATGTTAAAGTCCTTATAAACATCAAAAATCAAGTCGCAGACCTTGCTGACCTCTTCCTTAATCTGATCGGGGGTTACGAAGAGGTGGGCATCGTTCTGGCAGAAGTGACGGCCGCGCTCAATGCCCTTCAGTGTGCCGGAGGACTCAAAGCGGAAGTCATGGGCAATTTCACCGATGCGGATGGGCAGGTCACGGTAGCTGTGGGGTTTGTTGGCATAAATCATCATGTGATGGGGGCAGTTCATGGGGCGCAGTACGAAGGATTCACCCTCAACCTCCATGGCAGGGAACATATTGGCCTTGTAATGGGCCCAGTGGCCGGAGGTTTCGTAGAGCTGTACGGTGCCAACGCAGGGAGTCATAACGTGCTGATAGCCCAGCTTGCGCTCCTTGGCCTTGATGTAGTTTTCCAGCTCCTGCCATACGGTGTAGCCGTTGGGCAGGAACATGGGCAGGCCCTTGCCGATGAGCTCATCCGTCATGAACAGGGCCATTTCCTTGCCGATACGGCGATGGTCACGGGCCCGGGCCTCTTCCTGCTGGCGCTCATATTCGGCCAACTCTTCCTTGGAAGCAAAGGCAACACCGTTAATGCGGGTCAGCATCTTGTTCTTGGCGTCATTTTTCCAGTAGGCACCGGAGGACTGGGTCAGCTTAAAGGCCTTCAAAGCCTTGGTGTAAAGGATATGGGGACCAACGCACATGTCAATGTAGTCGCCCTGCTGGTAGAAAGAGATAATGGCATCCTCGGGCAGGTCACCGATGTGCTCTTCCTTGTATTTTTCATGACGGTCCTGCATCAGCTTGACGGCTTCGTCCCGGGGGAGAATGAAGGCGTTGAACTTCAGGTTCTCCTTAACGATTTTGCGCATCTCCTCTTCAATGGCCAACAGGTCCTCGTCGTTGATTTTTTTGTCACCCAAATCTACGTCGTAGTAGAAGCCCTTCTCCGTGGCAGGGCCGTAGGCAAAGTCAGCCTCGGGGTACAGACGTTGAATGGCCTGAGCCATAACATGGGCGCAGGAGTGGCGCAGAACGTGCAGCTCCTCTTCCTGGGGGCACTCGCCCACGGTGCCGTCGTTGTACACAATCTTCATAGCATTGTCTCCTTCATAAAGAATAGTAAGGGATGAGAATCCGGGGCAAAACAAAAAGCACCCCCGGTTGCCCAAGGGTGCCGAATCGGCACGGTTCCACCTTGATTTTTCACTCAATGCCCTCTGTCGCGGGGCGGACGGCATGCTTGTGCCCGCAGGCTTTCTGGCATGCAGCTCAGGAGTGGTCTCGGATGCCTGGGGACATGCGGCTTTCAGCCTAAGGCCGCACTCTCTGGGGACCGAACAGCACCGTCATTCTCCCTCATCGCCTAACGGAGCTATTGTAGCATTTTCCAATAGAACTATCAAGCGGGAAGCAGGGGATTTTCAAAAAATAGTTTCTGCCTTTCCGGGGAAGGTTGCGGGAAGGGGAAGGGAATAGTATAATACAGCCAAAAAGAAGGGAAAGGATGAAATCAATGCGCTTTTATACTCTTGCGGATAACGAAGGGGAATTTGTCGCGGTATCCTATGACGGCGGAGAAACTCTCTATGACCTGGAGAAGATGGGATATTGCTTTGTGGATATGAACGATGTGATTGCCTCCGACATGCTGGAGCAGCTGCAGGAGGCCTATGCCTCCAGGGCTGCGTTGGTGGACATGACCGGGGTGAAAATCTGTGCCCCCATTCCTCGTCCCCGGCAGGACATGATTTGCCTGGGCATCAACTACAGCGCGCACGCTGTTGAGGCCGGACGCTTTTCCGCGGATGCCTTCGGTGGGGAAAGGCCGGCAACCATTTATTTCGCCAAGCGGGTAACCCTGTCTCAGGGCAGCGGCGAGGCCATTCCCCGCTATGAGGGATTGGTGGATGGCCTGGATTATGAGTGCGAGCTGGGGGTAGTTTTGGGCAAGGACTGCCTGAATGTTACCCCGGAGGAGGCGGAGAGCTATATCTTTGGCTATACCATTGTCAACGATGTCAGTGCCCGTAACCTGCAGACCCGTCATAAGCAGTGGTATCGGGGCAAGAGTCTGGACGGCTTCACGCCCACCGGTCCCTGTATCGTAACTCCGGATGAAATCGGGGATGCCCATAATTTAACCATCCGCTGCCGGGTTAATGGTGAACTGCGCCAGAACAGTACAACCGCTTTCATGATGCAGCCGGTAGCCGGGGCCATTGCGGAGCTGAGCACTGGCATGACCCTGCAGGCCGGTACTATTATTGCCACCGGAACACCGGCAGGAGTAGGCATGGGCATGCAGCCTCCCTGCTTCCTGGAAAAGGGCGATGAAGTCGCCTGCGAGATTGAGAATATCGGCTGCCTGATTAACCGGGTAGAGTGAGGGGTGTCCATGCTTGAAGAAATCAAGGCACAGGCGGCAGCGGCAGCTGCTGAGCTCTGTGATAAGGCCGGTTTAAAGGCCGGCCAGCTTTTGGTAGTGGGCTGCTCTACCTCCGAGGTCTGCGGTGACCGCATCGGCAGCAATTCCAGCCCCGAGGCGGCGCAGGCCTTATTTGAGGGAATTTACGGGGTTTTAAAGGCCAGGGGCGTTTATCTGGCGGCCCAGTGCTGTGAACATCTGAACCGGGCCCTGATTGTGGAGCGTGGGGCTCTGCCGGGGGCCGAAATTGTCAATGTAGTGCCTCGGCCCAAGGCTGGGGGTTCCTTCGCCACGGCTGCTTATGGAGGCTTTGAGGACCCCATTGCGGTGGAAGAAATCCGGGCTGATGCTGGCTTGGATATTGGGGACACTCTGATAGGCATGCACCTGAAGCGGGTGGCCGTACCGGTCCGGCTGGAACAGAAAACCATAGGCTCGGCCCATGTGACGGCAGCTCGGGTCCGCCCAAGATTCATTGGCGGGGAGAGGGCTGTCTACGACAGCTCCATGCTATAAAGACAAGTCGCCTTTGTCCCTGCTTTTTTTAAAGGCAAAAATCTGGTTATATAAACTTGAGCAGATGTGGTTATTTTATCCTGTTCAGAATGGGGTATAATAGGAAAAAACCTTAGGGGGATTCTTATGAAAAAGATTGTATCCATTCAGGATATTTCCTGCTACGGCCAGTGCTCCTTGACGGTGGCTCTGCCTATACTGTCTGCCAAGGGCATTGAAACGGCCATTCTGCCCTCCGGTATTCTCAGCACCCATACCGGTGGCTTTCAAAACTTCACCTATCATGACCTGACCGATGAAATGCCAAAAATCGTGTCCCACTGGATTGACGAGGGCATTACCTTTGATGCCATCTACACCGGTTATATCGGTGATACCCGCCAGTTTGATTTAATCAACGACTCCAAGGGCAAGCTGCTGAACGCCGGCGGACGGTTTATCGTGGATCCGGCCATGGCCGACCACGGAAAGCTTTATCCTGCCCTGAACGAGGATATTGTTGAGGGCATGAAGGGAATCGTCCGCGAGGCGGACATGATTCTGCCCAATTTGACGGAGGCAGCCTTCCTGCTGGGCCGCGAGTACAGCGAAAGCTACACCCGTGACGACATTCTGGACATGCTGCAGGCATTGGCTGCCATGGGGCCGGAAGAGGTGGTACTTACCGGTGTTTCCTTTGAAGAAGGCAAGCTGGGCGCCATTGCCTATCAGAAATCCACCGGCACGGTTACCGAATACTATGCCGAAAAGCAAGCACAGAGCTATCACGGTACGGGAGATATTTTCTCCTCCGTGCTGATTGCGGATTACCTGAATGGCAAATCCATGGCGGATTGTCTGGCAGATGCCTGCGAGTTTATTGTAAAGAGTATTCAGGCTACCATGGGTCATCCGGAGCATCCCTATGGCGTCTGCTTTGAGGCTGTGCTGGCAGCAAAGGAATAAATAGAGTATAAAAGAAAAGCATCTGTCGTTTCAAGCGGCAGATGCTTTTGTCATTTATAGGGAATCGCAGATTTCCAACAAAATGGGGGTGTGATCCTGCCGTTCGCCGGAGTCAATCATTTCCGAACGGAACACCCGGTCCCGGATACGGTCACTGACCAGAAAATAGTCAATTCTCCAGCCGGTATTGTTCAGCTTACTGGTGCGGATGCGCTGCCCCCACCAGGAGTAAACATCCTTCACATCACCATGGATATGACGGAAGCTGTCGGTGAAGCCCTTGGCCAGCAGATTGGAAAAGCCTTGCCGTTCCTCATCGGTAAAGCCGGCGGAGTGGTGGTTGGAATCCGGACGTGCCAGGTCAATTTCCCTGTGGGCTACATTAAAATCACCGCAGGCAATAACCGGCTTGCTTTTGTCCAGCTCGGCCAGATAGTCAGCAAACAGGCGATCCCATACCTGACGCTCCGGCAGCCGCTTCAGTTCATCTCCGGAATTTGGGGTGTAAACATTAACAAAATAAAAGTCCTCAAATTCCACGGTCAGCAGACGGCCTTCCCGGTCCATGGTGTCCGGTGCCCCCAGCTGGGGGATGCTCTTGATACCGGACAGGCCTTCCTTATAAAGTACCATGGTTCCGGCGTAGCCCTTCTTGGCCGGTGGACAGGAGCTGACCCATTGCAGCTGATAGCCGGGAAAGTAGCCTGCCAGCAGCTCACAGTGGGCTTTGGAAGGTCCGGCCTCCGGCAGCTTGGTTTCCTGTATGGCGAGAATGTCGGGTTCCTCAGCCTTCAAGGTATCCAGTACAGCCCGGGACAGGGCTGCACGGGGGGAGGCAGAGGTAAGGGCAGCGTTCAGAGAATCAATGTTCCAGGAGATAAGTTTCATAGATGAGCTCCTTCAGGGACGGCAAGGGACTGTGTATCCGTTTGCAACGATTTCTTCAATACTCTTTTCTTTGGGTTCTTCGTCAATCGGTGTATCCACAAAACGGTTGCTGAATAGGATTTTCATGGAGGCCGGCCGTGCGGTTTCATTTCGCTTCGTGTGCACGCTGAGGCTTACCTTAATCCTTCGTGGATAGGGTTCTCAAGGGATATCAGCGGATTTTTCTGGCTTCCAGATAATAGCGCTTTTCCTGGGCATGACCCATGGAGAAGGTCTTCCGGGGCAGAACACCGTCGGCGCTAATGCCGGGGAAAAGCTCGTTTTTGCCCATGGCAGGAAGAAGAATGGCCAAAGAAGCATCCTTGGCGCCCAAAGAGGCAGCGGTGTCATCGCCGTGGATATAGTCAATAGCCGCACCGGGGAACTCCGGAAGAACCCGGTCCAGATAGCTCTGCAGAATCATGACCGCAGTGGCCCCCTGGCTGCGGTCCAGCAGCAGGGTACCGGATTCGGCACCGGCATACCAGGTTACGGCAATTCCGTCGTCCGCAGCAATATCTGCCTGCATACGCTCCAACAGAGCTTTGGGATCAATGTTGGTGATTACTCGGTGAATGGCCTCAAACTGCAGGGACTCTTCGTGGATGTTGCCCAGCTCAACCAGGGCATAGCGGGCGGGGTGATTGGAAAGCTCAACCCCGGGATTCTCAGCCTTCAGGGCATCGTAGCAGGCCTTGGCGGTGGCCAGGGAGTGGTTGCCGTCACCCACGGCAAAGAGCAGGCTGCCACCCTGTGCCATGTAAGCGGCATAACCATCCAGCCCGCGCCCGAAGGCTGCAGCAGCTTCGCCACTCACCAACCAACCGGTGATACGCCCGCCCCCCTGCATCAGGTCAAAGTCATAGACCTTGGGTAGCTGAGCCTTCTGGTCGGCAAAAGGTTCAATGAGCTGACGGCGCGCATCGTCGCAGAGCAGCAGAACGTGGGGCAGCTCTATGGGAGCGCCTTCACGAACCTGCTTGCGGGGAGGAATACGCTCTACAACGGTTCTCTCGGTAGCCCGGATGGCAGAAGAGGCGTCCGGGGAATAGTCGTAGGCATCCAAATCAACAGCGCCTACTACGCCGGAGCGGATGGAACCGTTAAGCAGAGTGCGCTCAACATAAATATAGGAAGCGGGATAAACCTTGAAAAGCTCGGCTTTCAAATACTCAGCCATGGTCTGGTTGATTTCAGCGGCCCAGGCCCGATTGTCGGCAGTCAACTTAGATTCCGGGAGAATCAGGTTCAAGGTAGAGGGGGCGGTACCGACGGTTTTCCGAACCTGCTCCCAATACTCGGGCTGAGAGGTAAACTGGTCGCAGGCAATAACAGACCAGGCTTCCATGGAATCCACCTGAGGGAGAAGAATATCTGCAGCTTTAAATACGGTCATTGGTATTACTCCATCCTGTATTATTTTTGTGTGGGACTATTATAGCCCATGTTTTATTCCCACGCAAGACATCCGGGAAGCTGTGGCCTATTATGGCAAAAGAGGGCCCCCGAAGCTGCAGCTTCGGGGGCCCCTGGAAGGGGTGACAATCCGCCTTAATAGTTTTCTTTTCTTACTTCGAAGTAAGCCTGAGGATGGTTGCAAACGGGGCAAACCTCAGGGGCTTCCAAACCAACAACCACATGGCCGCAGTTGCGGCATTCCCACATGGTCACGCCGCTCTTCTTGAAGACCTCCATGGCCTCAACATTCTTCAGCAGGGCCCGGTATCTCTCCTCATGCATTTTCTCAATGGCAGCTACGCCGCGGAACTGAGCGGCCAGAGCAGGGAAGCCCTCTTCTTCGGCATCCTTGGCCATTCTCTCATACATATCGGTCCACTCAGCGTTCTCGCCCTCTGCGGCGTGCAGCAGGTTTTCGGCGGTATCGCCCAGCTCACCCAGGGCCTTAAACCAAAGCTTGGCGTGCTCCTTTTCGTTTTCGGCAGTCTGCAGGAAGAGGGCGGCGATCTGCTCATAACCGGCCTTCTTGGCTACGGAAGCAAAGTAGGTGTACTTGTTTCTGGCCTGGGATTCGCCGGCAAAGGCTTCCCATAGGTTTTTCTCGGTTTTGGTTCCGGCGTAGGGATTCATTTTCTTTTCCTCCATTTTGGTGAACTTCTCAGCGGGCTGTTTACACTTGGGGCATTTTTCGGGGGGCTGCTCCCCTTCGTGTACATAACCGCATACGCTGCAAATCCATTTTGTCATTGTATTTACTCCTTTCAAGGGTTCTTTTTTCTCGTTGTTGGGAATACTCGCCAGCAGGTTTTGGGCTGAAGCTGTGGGGAATCCGGCACCGGAGGACTTGCAGTCAGTTCCTCCGGCAGCTCATGGGTGTTATTGCTCTGAGGCAGCATGCAGCCGGTTTCGTGCATCATGTCCTCCGCAAGGAGCCTCTCGGGCTTGGCTGCAGCCAGCATGGCTTCGCTGTCTTCTTGGGAGCCGTTCCTTGATTCCCGGGAAAGGCAAATGATTCATATTTTCAATTATTATAGCATAAAATGCTTCCTTCGTCCACCCTGCAGTCCTGCCGGTGCTTTATCCCTACTGCTTTAGCAATACAGAAAATCGGATTATATACTCATAAGCAAGCCAAGCATAAACACTGCAACCGGTTCATTCATGGTAATTCCGGGCAATGTCATTCTCTTCGCTCACTTCAAATGATTTTCTCCCTGGCTAGTCAGCGCTTTCCGCATTCTGGTCAAGAAACGTTCCGCAATAGGAGAAAAGACCTGATGCTTTTTCCAGACAAAGTACATCTTATTTTCCAACATTGGAGATAACGGACGAAATGTCAGACCGCTGTCAGGACCGGTATCTACCAGCTTATCAAAGGTCAAAAGAAGACCGAGATTTTCTGCTGTGAACATAGCTCCGTTATAGGCCAGCTGAAAGGAACCCTCCAATTTTAACTGATCCATTTTGCTCCCGGCCCAACGGGGAATATCTGCCTGCCAGGATTGCTCTGAGGCAAATAAGGGATGCCCAATCAAATCTTCTACCGTGATGGACTGCTTTTCCGCAAGCGGATGACTGTTCGGCATCACAACACCCCAATGATCTGTTTCCGGAAATTCCAAAACACTGTACTTGCTGTAATCCGGCAGTTCTACCAGAACGGCAAAGTCCAGAATGCCCTTATCCAGTCGTTCCAGAACCTGCTCGGAGCCGCCGCTGGTGATATGATACCGCAGATTGGGATAGGTTACTTTGAACGCTTTTATCTGCTTTGCCAGATAACGAATCCCATAGCTCTCTGCCAATCCAAAATACAGATCACCGCCGCTGATGCTGTCCATCAAAGCAAACTCATTGGTAATTCTATCTGCCATTTCAACCAAATCCTGTGCCCGCTTTCGCAGAAGCTGGCCCTCCTCCGTCAGTTCAATGCTGAAGGCATGGCGAATAAACAGAGGTTTTCCCAACTCATCCTCCAGCGCCTTCAGCTGCTTGGAAAGGGTCGGCTGGGAAACATGAATCTGTTCAGCCGCCCTGGTCATGTTTTCTTCTCGTGCCACAGCCAGAAAATAGCGAAGTGCTTTGATGTCCATTTTGTGCCCTCCTTCAAAAGATATTTCGAAAAGGAATAACATGATATGAATTATAACAATTAGCGAAAGTTTTTGCAAAAGGATATAATCGAACCAGCAAGGAGGTGTCTCTGTGGAACTAACGCAGGAGGATATGCTTCAATGCCTGCATGCGCTTCATGTGCCGGAAGAAAAAATCGCACAGTTTACAGGCATGGTTGAACAGGGCAATTACCCGGAATTGTATCGCTGTCTGCGATGCCTCCGGTGCAATTATCTGGATGCAGTGCACGAAAGCCAAAAGCAGCTGGATCAGCTGGACTTTTTAATCCATAACGTCAAAGTAAGAAGGAAATCATCCTTATGAAAGTAATCGCCATTTGCGGCAGTACCAGAGAAAACGGTAATACTTCCGTTCTGCTCCGAACCGCCCTCGAGGAATTAAGAAAGGCTGACAATGAAACAGAGCTGATAGTGTTGGCAGGTGAAGCCATTGCAGCTCGGAACAAATGAAAACACGATTGATAATATAATTGGAGGAACGCAAAATGATGAAAACCGCACAGCTTACACTGGAAACCAAATGGGATAAGACATTCCCGAAAAGTGATTTGGTAGATCACAAAAAAGTCACATTTGTAAACCGATACGGGATTACCCTTGCTGCGGACATGTATTGTCCTAAGGGTGTGAACGGAAAGCTACCCGCAATCGCTGTTTGCGGTCCCTTTGGTGCAGTGAAGGAGCAGTGCTCCGGACTATATGCCCAGACGATGGCAGAACGAGGCTGTCTGACCATTGCCTTTGATCCGTCCTTCACCGGTGAAAGCGGCGGACAGCCCAGATACATGGCCTCCCCTGACATCAATACCGAGGACTTTATGGCTGCTGTGGATTTCCTGTCCGTGCAGGACAATGTGGATGCAGATAAAATAGGTATCATTGGCATCTGCGGCTGGGGTGGTATGGCACTGAATACCGCCGCTCTGGATACCAGAATCAAGGCAACCGTTGTATCCACTATGTACGATATGACAAGAGTCAACGCCAATGGGTACTTTGATGCAGAGAATACCGAAGCCCAGCGCTATGAAAAGAAGAGAGCAATGAATGCACTCAGAATCGAAGAATACAGAAGCGGTGTGTATTCCAGAGCCGGTGGCTGCCTCCCGCTTCCTGTTCCGGAGGATGCGCCGTTCTTCGTGAAGGATTACAGCGAATATTATAAGGGGCGGGCCTATCATGTAAGAAGCCTCAATTCCAATGAAGGCTGGAACAGCCTGGGCTGCATGTCGTTTATGAATCAGCCAATCCAGCAGTATAGCAGTGAAATCAGAAGTGCTGTGCTCATCATGCACGGCGATAAGGCACACAGCTATTATTTCGGCAAAGAAGCGTATGAGGCGATGATTCGGGACAGCAAGTACACCACTAACAAGGAACTGCTCACCATTCCCGGAGCTGTCCATACAGATCTTTATGATAATCTGGATGTCATTCCCTTTGATAAGATGCAGCGTTTCTTTGAAGAAAATGGTGTAAAATAAGTTACGAGGATATTGTATTTCCAATATTAACCTTACAAAAGGCTA
>JAKSQI010000159.1 GCA_024404215.1 Oscillospiraceae bacterium | reverse complement strand
CGGCCTTTCTGCCTTGGTTCTTCCCTACGTGCAGACAGCTAAGCTTTTAATCGCTATCACCAAAAATCTGATGCTGGCATATTCCTTGTTAACGATCCCTTTCATGGCTGTATTTGCCCTTGCTTTGGCTCTCAGTAATGTGAAGCTGGTTCAGCACGAAGGGAAATGCCTCACAAATATGCTCGGCATCGGGATTGCTGTCCTTTTGGCTGTTGGCACGGCCGTCAACATTTTGCTTTTTATCAAAGCCTATGGAACGCATACAATAGCTTTTACCGTTATCTATGCCATTTACAGCGCAGGCTTTGCCATCTTTCAGGTCCTTTTGACAGGCTCAATCATAACCTGCCTGCGGGCAGCTTCCCGCAAGATTCCTTATGACAAGGATTACATCATCATCCTCGGTTGTGCGATTCGAAAGGACGGTACTCTGTACCCGCTTATTCAGGGGCGCGTAGACCGTGCCATTGACTTCTGGAATAAGCAATATCAAGCAACCGGAAGGAAAGCCATCTTCGTACCTTCCGGCGGGCAGGGCGATGACGAAATTATTGCCGAAGCCAGAGCAATGGAACGATATCTTCTGGAAAAGGGGATTCCTCAGGAATATATCCTGGCAGAGGATCGATCAACAACTACCCATGAAAACATGACCTTCTCCAAGAAACTCATTGATGCTCGTACCGAAGAGGCTTCCATCGCTTTTTCCACAACGAACTATCATGTATTCCGTGGCGGCCTTCTCGCCCAAGAGGCTGGCATAAAAGCGGACGGGATTGGTGCACATACAAAATGGTATTTTTGGCCCAATGCGATGATTCGTGAGGTTGTTGGTGTTTTTTCAAGACAATCCAAGGGTCAGTGGCTGTTCATCGTTGGCTTAATTTTGCTTTCCGGTTTAGCAGGATATGCCTACACGCTGCTCTACTAATGTCCTGCAGCCGAAGCAAACACAAGCTGCGACTTCCGTGTGTGTCTCAAGAAAGGGTGAAGGATATGTTGTGGTTAGTAATGGCAGCCTTCCCGGTATGTTTCTTTTGTGCTTCGCGTTGACAAAGACGGACACAGCCATTGCTAATCTGAATCTGTAATTCCCCCTGGGGAAAAGGAGGCTTGTGAGGGATGAGTAAAAAAAGGGACTTAATGATTCTGGCGCTGATCTATGCGCTTTCCTTTGCCCTTGGCTATGGCTTTTGCCGGGGCATTGGCCCTGTGGTGTGGCGGTTCTGTTTAATGCTGTGTCCATTCCTCTCATGGAAAAGCGGCAGCTGGCCCGCAGGCCGGAGTATGCAAGCTATAGGAATGAGACCTCCCGGCTGCTGCTAAGACGGCATAAAAACGGTTTGAATCAATAAAAAGCAAGGAAGGGAGACCTATGTCCGTCTATGTTATGTCAGACCTTCATGGAAATTATGAGGGCTTTCAAGCCATTCTGAAGCAAATACACTTCTCCCACGAGGATGAGCTCTACCTCAATGGGGATGTTGTTGACCGGGGGCCTGACGGGATAAAAATTCTGCAGTATATGATGCTGCAGCCCAATATCTATCCCATTTTAGGGAATCATGAATACGCGCTTTTGCAGGTCCTGAATTTTGTTACCCAAGAGATTACTGAGGAAACCATAGAACAGGTGGATGCCGAACTGCTGCAAAGCATTCCGGAGTATCAAAGTATCGGCGGCCAGGTGACGCTGGACGCCTTTCACAAGCTGTCCCGGGAAGAACAGCAGGACATTATGGAATACCTGGGTGAATTCACGGCCTATGAAGAGCTTAGCGTTGATGGCAGAGAATTCCTGCTTGTGCATGCCGGCCTGAGCCATTTTCGTCCGGAGCGGCCAATGGAGGATTACCAATTGTATGAGCTGATTTTTGAGTCCCCCAATTACGGACAGGTGTATTTTGAAACCAAATATCTGGTAACCGGCCATTTGCCTACCATGGCCATTCCCGGGGCTGTGCCCCATGAAATCTATATGGCTAACAACCACATTGCCATTGACTGCGGCGCCGGCTTTGACGGCAGGGTAGGCTGTATCCGGTTAAATGACCTTCGGTGCTTTTATTCCTGAATGAACTATCTTTTGTGTCTGATTATGATTGGAAGTTTTTACTCTTAAAGTAAGAATGGAGCCATGGAAAAACAGCCTCTCTGTGTCTGGGACACCGAGAGGCTGTTTTCACCTTTTATCAAGGGCATCCAGCTCAGCCCTTAAGCTTTCTTCCTCTTGGGAAAGGGCCAGCTCATGGCGGTCATACAGGGCTTGGTAAATGGCTTGTGCATAGCTTTGGCAGCCGGTATCCACCAGATGAATGGCATCGGAATAGAAATAATCCTCATGGTCCCGGGACCGGGCTTCCCAGTCAATGATGCGGATATTGTCCCGTTTCTCTGCAAAGCGGCGCAGGGAGTCGTTCACGTGGACATCGGCATCGTTGGTAACGGTCAGCAGGTAAATATCTCGGTTTCCTATGGTATCAAACAGACTTTCCATTACCTCATCCGGCGGGGCGCCGTTGGTGCCAAGATGGATAATCACCGTGTCGGCCAAACGGCCCCGGGCAAGCAGGCTTTCCACAATGCCGGGAACCACCCAGGCCGTGCGGGAAACCTCTGCATCACAATAGAGGTTGGGGAAAACACGGTACAGCTCGGCGGAAGCGCCCAGCATAACCGAATCCCCGATGGCGGTAATGGGCAATTGGAGAACCAAATCAGCCAGCGTGTCCTTCTGAAGGGCGATACGGGCCAGCTCCTGGGTGAGCTCTGCCTCCCGGAGGAAGCGCTGTTCCTTTGCGTCCAAATATGCGGCCTTTCCGGCTTCTGCCTGCTGACGGGCATCCCGGGCCAGTTGACTAGCCTTGGCTGCTATGGCTTTAAAGCCAAGGGCTTCTTCTCTCTGCTTTTGCTGCATCAAGCGTCGGTTTTGCTGGGCTTGGCTTTCCATTTGGGTTTGCTCCCGGCTTTGGTCCGGAGCTGTCAGCCAACAGTAGAGGCCGAAAAGGCAAAAGGCGCAGAGTAAAACCTCCAGTATTCTTGCCCATAGTCCGGAATGCTGCTTCGTCCGCAGGGCCAGCCAAAGCAAGGCAGCCGCGGCACACAGCACAAGAGTGGCAGCCGGCAGATACAGGGGACTGCTCATCGAGCAGCGGCCCAGCAGATAAAGCACAGGGCCCTGCAGAAGATACAGCTCATAGCTTGCTGCGTTCAGCGGACGCAGTACCCTTGGCAGCGGCCCCTGCAGCTCCTGGCCGCCGGCCAAAGCAAGACCGGTCAGCAGGGAGGCCACCGGCATGGCGGCGGGCATCAAGGGGGAATCGGACCCAATCAGGCAGAAAAGCAAAAGCAGCAGAAGCAAGGGAACCAATGCCGACAGCAGCCGGGCTGTTTTGCTTAGCGTCCGGTCCGGCCATTTGGTTTCAAACCATTGCCTTTGGCAGAAGAAAGAGGCCCCTAGCAGAAGGGAAAAGATTCGACTGAGGCTGTGGTAGTAGAGGCGGGTCAGGTCACCCCTCAGGCCAAAATGGCCAAAAGCAAGAAAGGCAGCTATAGGCAGGCCGGGGAGCAAAAGGGACAGGAGAGGCGGGCCGGCATGGCGCAGAACCCGAGAGACCG
>JAKSQI010000158.1 GCA_024404215.1 Oscillospiraceae bacterium | reverse complement strand
AAAATTCCGGCAGCGGCCCTTGACACGATTATTTAAAGTGTGGTACAATCCCGCGTGAACAAAGGCGTTCATTTTGAGAGAAACTGTGTCTCTCAGGATGAATGCCTTTGTTTTTCTTTATCCGAAGCAGGCCAAAGAGGCTTGAATGGACCTTACTTTTATATGAGTAATCCCCAAGGAGGAAACACCATGACAGACCAAAAAAGAGTATTACCTGCCTTATATGACCCCGGCTTTGAGCACGACGCCTGCGGTATCGGCGCCATTGTCAACATAGACGGCACCAAGGACTATGCCACCGTGGACAATGCTTTGGCCATTGTTGAACGGCTGGAACACCGGGCCGGCAAGGATGCCAGCGGTGAAACCGGTGACGGTGTCGGTATCATGCTGCAGATTCCTCACGCCTTCTTCTCCGCCGTTCTGGCAGAGGAAGGCATTTCTTTGGGAATGGAGAGAGATTACGGCGTAGCCATGCTCTTCCTCTCCCAGGTTGAATCCGAACGCCGTCAGGCCTGCAAGATGCTGGAAACCATTGCAGCCAAGCGGGGCGTTGAGGTAATTGCCCGCCGCAAGGTTCCTGTTGAGCCCTCGGTTCTTGGCAGCAGAGCGCGGGACTGCATGCCCTTTATTATGCAGGTATTTTTCCGCCGTCCTTCAAATTGTCCAAAAGGGCTGGACTTTGACCGCATTCTGTATCTCATCCGCCGGGAATTTGAACAGAGCCACGATGAGGACACCTATGTGGTAAGCATGTCCAGCCGTACCATTGTATATAAAGGCATGTTCCTGGTGCAGCAGCTGCGCCGCTTCTATCCTGACCTTCAGGACAACCGGGTTGCCTCCGCCATTGCCATGGTACACTCCCGCTTCTCCACCAACACGAACCCCAGCTGGCAGAGAGCCCATCCTAACCGTTTTCTGGTTCATAACGGTGAAATCAACACCATTCAAGGCAACGCCGACCGCATGCTGGCCCGTGAAGAAACCATGTCCACCAAGGCCTTCTGCGAAGCCGATCTGGACAAGGTTTTCCCGGTTGTCAATACCGCCGGCAGTGACTCTGCCATGCTGGACAACACCCTGGAATTCCTGGTCATGAGCGGCATGGACCTGCCCAAGGCTGTTATGCTAACCATTCCCGAGCCCTGGGACAACAACCGTGCCATGGCCCAGAAACGCAAAGACTTCTATCAGTATTATGCTACTATGATGGAGCCTTGGGACGGCCCCGCCTCCATTCTCTTCTCGGATGGTGACCGCATGGGCGCCGTGCTGGACCGCAATGGCCTGCGCCCCAGCCGTTATTACATCACCAACGACGGACGTCTGATTCTCTCCAGCGAGGTCGGCGTTTTGGATATTCCCACGGATAAAATAGTAAAAAAGGCCCGCCTCACCCCCGGCAAAATGCTGCTGGTGGATACCCTTCAGGGCCGGGTTATTGAAGACGACGAGCTGAAGGACAGCTATGCCTCGTCCGCTCCCTACGGCCAGTGGCTGGATAAGCAGCTGGTTCAGCTCAAGGATTTGCCTATCCCCAACCACGCTGTCCCCCGCTACAGCCGCTTTGAGCGAATCCGCCAGATGCGGGCCTTCGGTTATAACTATGAGGACCTGAAGCTTTCCATGCTCCCCATGGCCTTGACCGGCTCAGAACAGCCCACAGCCATGGGCATTGATGCCCCTCTGGCCTGTCTGTCTGACCGCCAGCAGCCCCTGTTTAATTACTTCAAGCAGCATTTCGCCCAGGTTACCAATCCCCCCATTGACTCCATCCGCGAGGAAATCGTAACCGCTACCCATGTTTTTGTTGGTAAAGACGGCAACCTTCTGGAAGAGAAGGAAGACAACTGCCACGTTCTGCGCATCAACAACCCCATTCTCACCAGTTTGGACCTGCTGAAAATCCGCACCATGAAGGTCCCCGGCTTCAAGGTGGAAACCGTATCCACCCTTTGCTACAAGAATACCTCCTTTGATAAGGCTCTGGACCATATCTGCAACGCCATTGACCGGGCCTACCGAGACGGCTGCAACATTATTATCCTGTCTGACCGCGGCGTAGATGAAAACCATGTTGCCATTCCTTCCCTCTTGGCTCTGTCCGCCGCTGCCAAGCATTGTGTCCGCACAAAAAAGCGGCAGGCCCTGGCCTTGATTCTGGAAACCGCAGAACCCCGTGAGGTTCACCATTTTGCCACCCTGCTAGGCTACGGTGCCTCCGCCATCAACCCCTATCTTGCTTTGGAGGCCATCGGGGGAATGATTGAGGACAAGCTGCTTGACAAGGATTACTATGCCGCTGAAAAGGACTACACCAATGCCGTTCTCCACGGTATCGTTAAAATTGCCGCTAAAATGGGTGTTTCCACCATCCAGTCCTATCAAGGCAGCCAGATTTTTGAGGCCATTGGCATCAACCGCGAGGTCATTGACAAATACTTTACCGGCACGGTCAGCCGGGTGGGCGGTATCGGCCTCCGTGAAATTCGAGAGGATGTAAACGCCCTTCATAACCGGGCCTTTGATCCTTTGGAGCTTTATGTAGATGAAACCATTGAGTCCGCCGGTCTCCATTACCATCGTGCCGGCAAGGAGCACCACCTCTACAGTCCCATGGTCATTCATTTGCTCCAGCAATCCACCCGTACCAACAGTTATGAGACCTATCAGGAATACGCTGCTCTGCTGAACAACCCCAAAAAGCCGGTTAATCTGCGTGGCGCTTTGCGGATTGTTTTCCCCGTTGGTGCCGAAATACCTTTGGATGAGGTAGAAAGCGTTGACAGCATAGTCAAGCGCTTCCAGACCGGTGCCATGAGCTTCGGCAGCCTGAGTCAGGAAGCCCACGAATGCATGGCCATTGCCATGAACTCCATCGGAGCCAAGTCAAACACCGGTGAAGGCGGCGAGCTCTCATCCCGCTACACCATCGGCCCGGACGGCTTGAATCGCAACTCTGCTGTAAAGCAGGTAGCCTCCGCCCGCTTCGGTGTAGACTCCAAATATCTGGTTTCTGCTCAAGAAATTCAAATTAAGATGGCTCAGGGTGCCAAGCCAGGCGAAGGCGGTCATCTGCCCGGCAAAAAGGTGTATCCCTGGGTTGCCAAAACCCGTTATTCTACCCCGGGCGTGGCCCTGATTTCTCCTCCCCCTCATCACGATATTTACTCCATAGAGGATTTGGCCCAGCTGATTTATGACCTGAAAAACGCCAACCGTGACGCCAGAATCAGTGTCAAGCTGGTCAGTGAAGCCGGTGTAGGCACAGTTGCCGCCGGCGTTGCCAAGGCCGGCGCCCGCTTGATTCTCATTTCCGGCTTTGACGGCGGCAGCGGTGCAGCCCCCAAGACCAGCATCCAGAATGCCGGTCTGCCCTGGGAGCTGGGTTTGGCTGAAACGCATCAGACACTGACCATGAACGGCCTGCGCAGTCGGGTCGTTGTGGAGGCCGACGGCAAGCTGATGACTGGCCGGGATGTTGCCATTGCCGCCATGCTTGGTGCCGATGAATTTGGTTTCGGTACTCCCGCTTTGATTGCCATGGGCTGCACCATGATGCGAGTCTGCAACAAGGATACCTGCCCCCGGGGCATTGCCACCCAGAATCCGGAGCTTCGGAAACACTTCTGCGGCAAG
>JAKSQI010000157.1 GCA_024404215.1 Oscillospiraceae bacterium | reverse complement strand
GGATAGCATACATAGCCTCCGGTTCCGATTACTACATCCGGACGGAAATCACGAATAAAGGCTGCAGCCTGCTGTCGCCCCTTCACCAGATTCAGTACCGTCTTTACATGGCTGGCCAGCTTTTTTATGCCGAAGCCCCGCTGCAGTCCGGTTACCGTAATGTTCTCAATGGCGTAACCCGCTTGCGGAATCAGGCGATTTTCCATTTCACGACCGGAGCCTATGAAGAGGAAAACCCCTTCCGGGTCCTTCTGCTTTAGGGCATCGGCTATGGATATGGCAGGATTGATGTGTCCGGCTGTGCCGGCGCAGGTTAAGAGATATCTCATTGCACAGCCTCCTCTTCATCCCCGATTCCCCGGGATACATTCAAAATAATCCCCATTTCTGCCATCTGCAGCAACAAAGCGGTACCACCGGAGGAAAAGAAGGGCAGAGAGATACCGGTGCAGGGAATCAAATTGGTTACAACCGCTACATTGAAGAAGACCTGCAGCAGCAGCTTGGCCGTATAGCCTATGCAAACAATTTTGTCAAAGCGACGGCGGGCCTTGAGAGCAATCCAGAAGCAACGGAAAATCAGCAAAGCAAACAGGGCCAAAACCAAAAGGGCGCCAATCAGCCCCAGTTCCTCACATACTATGGCAAAAATATAGTCATTGCTCTGCTCCGGCAGCCACAGAAGCTTCTGCCGGCTCTGTCCCAGGCCCAAACCGGTTAGGCCACCGGAACCAACCGCATAAAGAGACTGCAGCACCTGCAGACCTTCTCCGGTGGAAAACCGCTCCGGAGCCAGCCAAACAATAACCCGGCGAAGAACATAGTCATACTGCCGAAGCTCCTTATCCGTCATCTTTCCGATAACCTCACGGGAGGGAAGTTCTTTCACAACATAAAGGACCACAGCAGCAATCGGAATCAGCAAAAGGACAAACCAGAACTTTTTCACACCGCCGGTCCACATCATGGCTACGCACATGGAAGTAATGATGATGCATGCAGATACATGGGGCTCCTTAAGCAGCAGGGCCAATACAACCGCTGCAACTATAAGCAAAGGCAATATTCTCAAGACTTCCTGTCCAATATAATTCCTAAGCGGCTGACCCCTTTTTCTCCTGCCGGATAGGGCAAACTCGGTGTCCTTGCTCATATAGGCAGCAAAGACAAGTACTATACCGAATTTGGCAATCTCGGAGGGCTGAAAGGTAATGCCCAGCTTCAGCCAGCGTCTGGCGCCGTTCATGGTCTGACCCAAAGGAGTCATGACCAAAGCCAGCGCGATAACGGCAAAAAGCATAATCGGCACTGCAGAACGATTGTAAAGCTGCATGGGAAAGAGCTGAAAGGCGAACATGGCTAATACGCCGCCAAGGGCAAAAATCAGTTGGCTGCGGAAGGTGGCCAAATTGGTGGTTCCCTCGTAATACTCACGGGCATAAGAGGAGGACAGGACCATGACAGTACCAATTGCCAGAATTAGCAAAACCAGCACCGCAACGGGCCAATCCATATGCCCCCGCTTTTTCCGCTTAGCAAGCTTGCTGTTTCTAACCGGAGGCTCCGGAAGCTGTTCCAGATTATGGTCTTTATTCAGTTTTTCCTGATAGATTCTTTCAAATTCATCCATGAGTCCGGAAACCTTTCGTTTTCTTTAAAAGCGATTCATAACACCCAGCCAGGACAGGATAGCAAACACCAAAGAGACGCCGGAAAAGACAGCAAAAACCTTGTATTCGTTCCAGCCGCCCTTTTCAAAATGGTGGTGAATCGGCGCCATGCGGAAAATGCGTTTGCCCTTGGTTACTTTAAAATAGCCTACCTGCAGAATAACCGACAGGGCCTCAACAATGTACACGATACCAAGGGGAATCAAAACAAGAGGCATGTTCAGGGCATATGCCAAAGCGCAGACGGCGCCCCCCAGGAAGAGGGATCCGGTATCACCCATGAATACCTTAGCCGGATGAAAATTAAAAACCAGAAAACCAGCCACACCACCGGCCATGGCTGCTGCTACCAGCCCCACACTTTCATAGGACCAACCAGCGGCAACGGCAGCATAGAAGATGGCCACAGGAAGAGTAACGCCGGAGGCCAAGCCGTCCACACCGTCGGTCAGGTTTACGGCATTCACGCAGCCAACAATAACAAAAACAGAAAAGATGTAGTAAAGGGGAACAGGAATGGATGCCGTTACATTGGCAAAAGGAACATAGAGCTCCATTTTTGCCATGCCGGTAAGATGCATGGCCAGGACAAAAAGAAGTGCAGCCAGCACCTGCAGAACCAGCTTTTGCTTTGCCGTCAGCCCTGTATTCTCCTTCTTTTTCAGCTTGCAGTAGTCATCCACAAAACCAATTCCACCGTAGACCAAAGCAAACACAAAAATAAACAGGTGAGTCAGGTCCCCCTTAACAAGAGCCGGAATACCGGTTGCCAGCAGAGCCAGCAGCATGCCGGAGATGAAAATGACACCGCCCATGGTAGGAGTTCCCTGCTTGCTCATATGCCAGCTGGGGCCAATCTCTTTTATGGATTGGCCTATTTTCATTTTCACAAGGATAGGAATGATTATTTTTCCGGCTATAAAGGCCCCGATAAAAGCAATAACAAAGGCCAGCAAAATTCGTATTATCATACTTCAATTCTCCCTCACATTTCGGCCAGCGCGTCACGGATAACCTCTCGCTCATCGAAGTGGAATTTTTCTTTTCCGATAATTTGATAGGTTTCGTGGCCCTTGCCGGCAAATATCAACACATCACCAGGCTGGGCATTCTGCACCGCCCAGGTAATGGCCTCCCGCCGATTTTCAATTACAATGAAATTCTTACGGCTTTGGTCCATGCCGGCCAGAATATCCCGAATAATAGCAGCCGGCTCCTCCGTGCGGGGATTATCGGAGGTTACGATGGCAAAATCTGCCATGTTCTGTACAATTTTACCCATAATGGGCCGCTTCATCGGGTCACGGTCACCGCCGCAGCCAAAGAGGGCCACCACACGCTTTGGCTGAAAGCCCTTTACAGCATTTAGGATGTTTTCCAGGGCGTCCGGTGTGTGAGCATAGTCAATGAGCATGGTATAGCCCTTGCCGCCCGGAACCAGTTCAGCCCGGCCCTTGACGCCGCTGCAGAGAGCCAGTGCCTTGACCGCCTGCTCAGGCTCCAGTCCCAAAAGTATAACGGCAGAAAGTGCAGACAAGGCATTGTATACCGAAAAGCTTCCCGGAATACCCAAATGAGCCGGAAGCCTTTTGCCCCGGCAGCAAAAATCAAAATCTACGCCGCTTTCATGGAATACAATGTTTTCCGCCCACATGTCATAGGGGCCTTTTTTTATACCGGTAAGGGTTAACTCACAGCTTGCCCCGGCGGTCATCATCCCGGCATAGGCATCGTCACCATTGACGGAACCATAACGGCATCGGCTGAAGAGAATAGCCTTTGCCTTGCCATATTCTTCCATGGTCTTGTGGAAATCCAGGTGATCCTGAGTGAGGTTGGTAAAAACGCCCACCTCGTAAGGGACACCATAAACTCGATCCAAATACAGGGCATGAGAAGAAACCTCCATAACGGCATAGCTGCAGCCCTTTTCCACCATTTGAGCAAAGAGAGACTGAGTTCTCGTTGGCACAAAGATAGCTGGCGGATTT
>JAKSQI010000156.1 GCA_024404215.1 Oscillospiraceae bacterium | reverse complement strand
CGAGCGATTCCGTAGCCTTCCTCGGTTAGAGTGATGAGGCCGTCATTATCCATGGCCTCAACCACAACATCGGTTACACCGTTGGCCTGATTCCACTCCTCTACCAGCTTGTCAGCGCGGTGGCGCATGCGGCAGGCCTTGCAGTCAATCAGGGGGTCGTTAAAAGTGGCAACATGGCCGGAAGCCACCCAAACCTGAGGGTTCATGAGAATGGCGGCATCCAAACCTACGTTATAAGGATTCTCCTGCACGAATTTCTTCCACCAGGCACGCTTAACATTGTTTTTAAATTCAACACCAAGAGGACCGTAATCCCATGTATTGGCAAGTCCGCCGTAAATTTCACTGCCGGGGAAAATAAAGCCGCGGCCTTTGCAAAGGGCAACAATTTTGTCCATGGTTTTTTCTGTGTTTTTAAGCATAATCGTCCTCCATATAATAGCTGTCCCGGCATGGCAGGCCGGTCAGATTGTATCTATAAAATTATATACCATAGAAAATGAAAGTCAATAAATTACGGGCAAAAATGCCTGTCTTCTCTTCTTTTTTCTTCTTGCATTTTCCGGCAATTGCTGGTAAAATACTTTTTGTGATGCAGGTATAATTCATCGGTAGAATGCCAGCTTCCCAAGCTGGATAGGTGGGTTCGATTCCCATTACCTGCTCCAAGCGTAAACCCCGAAAGCCTCAAGCAGAATGGGCTTTCGGGGTTTTTCGTGCCTCTTCCCCGAAAGTCCGGCCGGCCCTCCCCTTCTCTTTGACAATCCCGGCGGAATCGCTTACAATAAATAAAACTCTGTTTGGTGGTAAGATACATGAGCGATACACAAACCAAATCCAAGGCCCTGATTGCCATGAGCGGCGGGGTAGACTCTTCCATGGCTGCCCTTTTGGCCCGGCAGCAGGGCTATGACTGCATCGGCTGCACCATGAAGCTGCACACAGCCGCCCGGGAAGACCTGCCCGGTTCCCGCAGCTGCTGTACCCTGGACGATGCCGAGGATGCCCGCAGCGTTGCCTACAGCTTAGGGATGCCCTTCTATGTGTTTAACTATACCGATGACTTCCGTGACCGGGTCATCTGCAAATTTGCCGACTGCTACCTCAGCGGAAAAACCCCAAACCCCTGTATTGACTGCAACCGTTACATGAAATTTGAAAAGCTGCAGGAAAGAGCCGCTGTTTTAGGCTGCGACAAGGTCGTCACCGGCCACTATGCCCGCATTGAGCAGAAGGACGGCCTTTATCAGCTGAAAAAAGCTCTGGACCCCACCAAGGACCAAAGCTACGTCCTTTACTCCCTGACCCAGCAGCAGCTGGCCCATACCCTCTTCCCCCTGGGCGAATATACCAAGACGGAGATTCGCCGCATGGCCGCCGAGCACGGCTTCGTCACTGCCCATAAGCCCGACAGCCAGGATATCTGCTTTGCCCCGGACGGGGATTACGCCAAAGTGATTGAAGAGGTTTCCGGCCGCCCCTGCCCTCCCGGCAATTTTGTCACCTTGAAGGGTGAGATTCTTGGCCGCCATAAAGGAATCATCCACTATACGGTAGGCCAGCGCCGGGGCCTGGGCATTGCCTACGCCTATCCCCTTTACGTCATCCGCATCTGCCCGGAGGATAACACCGTGGTTGTAGGGCCCCGGGAGGCCCTAATGACCCGGGAGGCCCGGGTGCGGGAAATCAACTGGATTTCCGGCCAGGCCCCGGACAAGCCCTTTACCTGCCAGGTGAAAATCCGCTACCGGCACCCGGAGCAGCCGGTGGAGGTTATCCCCACCGGGCCGGACTCCGCCCTGCTCCGCTTTCCGGAAGACCAGCGGGCGGTAACCCCCGGCCAGGCAGCCGTTTTTTATGAGGGCGACCTGGTGCTGGGCGGCGGCGTTTTACAGTAAAGCAGCTGCTATTTGGCAGCATTTTCAGGCACTGCCCCTCGAGGCAGTGCCATTTCACTATATATATGAATAATTCTTGACAGAAAGCCCCAATAGTTGTAAAATTAAACGGCTAATTATGATGTTGGTATAGTATACCTGCTGATTCACTTATGCCGGGGGCCGGTGCAGGCTTCCGTATTCCCGAGTATTACAATGAAAGATTGGAGGTGTGTATCCTTTCTATGATGACAATTGAATTATGGCAGATAATTCTCTTCGTTATTCTGGCTGTTGTTTTGCTGGCTGCCGCCTTTTTTGCCGGCATCATGTACCGCAAAAAGGTTTCCGAACGGGAAATCCAGAGCGCCGAGGACCAGGCCACCCGTATTGTGAACGAGGCCATTAAGTCCGCAGAAAGCAAAAAGCGCGAAGCACTGCTGGAAGCCAAGGAAGAAATACACAAGAGCCGCAAGGAGTTTGAGCGTGAAGAAAAGGAACGCCGCAGCGAGCTGCAGAAGCAGGAGCGCCGACTTCTGCAAAAGGAAGAAACCCTTGACAAGAAGACAGACAGCGTAGAGAAGAAGTCAGAAACCCTCAACCGCAAGCTGGCTGAGCTGGACACCGCCCGTGAAGAGGTGGCAGCCATCAAGAAGAGCCAGTTTGAAATGCTGGAAAAAATCTCCGGCTACACCGTGGAAGAAGCAAAGGCTTATCTGATTAAGAACATTGAGTCTGAAGTCACCCACGAAGCCGCCATGAAGATTAAGGAGATTGAAGCCAAGTACAAGGAAGAGGCAGACGAGAAGGCAAGAGAGTTTATCACCCTGGCCATCCAGCGCTGCGCTGCGGACCATGTGGCAGAAGCAACGGTATCCGTTGTTCCCCTGCCCAACGATGAGATGAAGGGACGCATCATCGGCCGTGAAGGACGCAACATCCGCACCATTGAAACCATGACCGGTGTGGACCTGATCATCGATGATACCCCGGAAGCCATCACCCTCAGCAGCTTTGACCCGGTCAGACGTGAGATTGCCCGTATCGCCCTGGAGAAGCTGATTACCGATGGACGCATTCATCCCGCCCGCATTGAGGAAATGATTGAGAAGGCCCGTAAAGAGGTCAACGCAACCATTAAGGCCGAGGGTGAACGCGCTACCTTTGAAACCGGTGTTCACGGTCTGCATCCCGAGCTGGTTAAGATTCTGGGCCGCCAGAAGTACCGCACCAGCTATGGCCAGAACGTGCTGAACCACTCCATGGAGGTTGCCCATATCTCCGGCCTGCTGGCCAGTGAGCTGGGCGTGGATGTAATGACCGCCAAGCGCGCCGGTCTGCTCCACGATATCGGCAAGGCTATCGACCACGAAGTGGAAGGCAGCCATGTCAGCATCGGTGTTGACCTTGCCAAGAAGTACAAGGAATCCAACGAGGTTATTCATGCCATTGAAGCCCACCATGGTGATGTAGAAGCCAAAACCATCATTGCCTGCATCGTTCAGGCCGCTGATACCATCAGCGCTGCCCGTCCCGGTGCCCGCTGTGAGAACATTGAGAACTACATCAAGCGTCTGGAAAAGCTGGAAGAGGTCACCCGTTCCTTCAACGGTGTTGAAAGCTGCTATGCCATTCAGGCCGGCCGTGAGGTTCGCATCATGATTTCTCCGGATAAGGTTTCTGAAGATGAAATGGTTCTCCTGGCCCACGATATCGCCAAAAAGATTGAGGATGAGCTGGAGCATCCCGGACAGACCAAGGTCCACCTGCTCCGCGCAACCCGCGCCGTTGACTACGCCAAGTAACGCAAAACCCGCACCA
>JAKSQI010000155.1 GCA_024404215.1 Oscillospiraceae bacterium | reverse complement strand
ACCCTGACCCGGGAAATATGGTCGGAATGTCTGCGGCTACAGGTACTCCTCCGTTCGGAGGCACTTTCCCGCGGAAAGGATAAGGAAGCGATGACCGGGTGAAAGGCTGTAGTTTGAGCCATCCCGCTCACCGCGGAGCTGATACCTGCCACGGAGTGAGGCTGCAACTGCGGGGGCGGGAAGAGAGCTTTATACCAGGCTGGTTGACGGTATCCAGTGTTACCCCTTTCCCGCGGGGCTGAATCCTGCCACGGAGGAGAACTTACAACCGCGGAAGGAAGAGAAAGTTTGAGCGTAGGTATGCAGAGAGCGTCTTTTTGTACTTGCTCAGGCAGAAAAATCGTTGTATGATAGAAAGCATTAATGCTAACTGATTGAGGTAGAGATTATGGAAATATCATTTCGTGCCCCCGGGCGATATATTCAACGAAATGGAGCATTGGATGACTTACCTGAACTCTTGGCCGGATATGGCAGTAGGATTCTGCTGGCAGCAACGGAAGGCTCAATGAACCGTTTCGGCAAGCAGGTCGCGGAAAGCTGCAGAGATTTAGATCTCACAGTAGAAACTTGTCAAATCGGAAAGGAAACTACTCAAGTAGATATTACCATGCTGGCTAACACATTTCGCGAATATGGGTGTGATGTGATGGTGGGCATGGGCGGCGGCAAGGCACTGGATACGGCCCGTGCAGCTGCTGACGAATTATACTGCTCTTTGATTTTGGTTCCAACGGTAGCTTCCAACGATGCGCCTTGCAGCGCATTATCCATTATTCACGATGAGGCTGGCGCTGTGCTGGAATTAAGAGTCACTAAGCGAAACCCGGACGCCGTAGTTGTGGATACCGGTGTTATAATCAATGCCCCCATCCGCTTGCTGGTGGCAGGTATGGGCGATGCCTTGGCAACCTGGTTTGAGGCAAGCGCTTGCCGGGAATCCGGGGCAAAAACACTGGCCGGCGCAGGAAGCTCCGATATTGCACTGAATCTGGCTCGCCTTTGCTATGACTCTTTGTTGAAATATGGACCAAGTGCTGTGGCAGCCCATGGTGCCGGCTTGGTTAATGAAGATTTTGACCGGTTGATTCAGGCGACGGTCTTTCTTAGTGGTGTTGGGTTTGAGAGCGGTGGGGTTGCAGGAGCTCATGCCATTAACGATGGTTTTTCTGCATGCCCGGAGGCAGCGCATCTGTATCATGGTGAAATTGTTGGCTTTGGGACCTTGGCGATGCTGATGCTGCGCAATACAGATGAAGTGTTGCTGAAGCAGGTTACCTCATTTATGAAAGAGGTTGGGCTGCCCATGACCTTTGAACAACTGGGTATTGAACCCAAGGACGAGTTGCTTCTGAGAGTTGCCCATGTGGCATGCACCCAATCCGTTATGGGCAATATGCCCTTTGTGGTAACCGAGCATGATGTCGTTCGTGCCTTATTAAAAGCGGATATTATTGGTAAAAGCTGTTTGGAAGAAGAATAAAAACTGACCCATTCCCGTTTGGGAGTGGGTCAGTTTTCTCATTTGTTAGTTTTTCTTTTTGAAAAGGGCTTTACGGAAAAGAACCAGATTAAGAATAATGAATGCTACTATTAGAACGCCTAAAGCAATGTAGGTTCCGGCAGGAGTTTTAGGAGCAAAGCCGGCAATTAGCATAAGGGGGAAACCAAAAACTATGGCTGGGAAATTCTGGTAGACCAGGTTCTCAGATGCCGGGGTTTCAAACTGGGGATCAATCTCACGCAGGAGAATGACACCGGTACTTGCCGTTCCGGTTAGCATGCCGAAGCTTGCCAGAAATTGTTCATCCGCATAGTCTGGGAAGAGTTTGAAGCAGGTGAAATGATCATAGAAATAGGTAGCAAAGGCACCCACCAAGCCAAGAAGAATAAGAATGAACCAATAATCGCGAATCAAGTCAAGTTGAATGGCACCTATTCCACAGACAATCATAATGTCGAAGGCAAAACCTCCGATACGATTCAAGAGGAAGTTGTTGATATAGTCACGCTGAACAACCTTTTTCTTCATCAGCAGACCCATGACAGCTTTAACAACAACACCCATCAAAGCACCGAAGAGGAAGTTGAAGCCGTAAATGGTGCTTCGCATACCGTCGCCAACTAGATTGCCAAGAACCTTCATGACGATAAAAGCTAACGCATAGGCAAGGGCAACAAGGGAAAGTTGAATGGTGAGCTTATCAATGGAATCTACCATTGGAATTTCTCCCTCGTCTTCAACCTTGTCTTGATTCAAAACGGATTTTTCTGCCCGAACAGTAAGCTTACCCTTGCGCCGACGGCTGTTCAGGTAAATAACACCGCCGATACTGGCACTGAGAAAACCAAGAGCGGCAATGGTTAGGCCGAAGCTCTTTCCGCCAACCAAACCGTAACCCTCATAAATAGAGCCGTAATTTAAAGCCTGGCCGGTGCCTTGGCCGTAACCGAAGGCTAGTAGAATGCCGGCACAGCCGATGAGTTTGGGAATTACCAAAGCGGCCAGAATGGTAATGACCATGCCGAGAATAGCCTGCAGTAGGTAGGTATTAACGGTAATCAAACCGGTGTTAAAAACCTCACCGGTTCGGCCTTTGGTTGGCTTACGGCCGGATTTGCGCAGGGTCATGGCCACAAAGCCAATACCCAGACAGTGGTAAGTCAGAATTTCAAGAGTTTCAATGCCGGTGCGGCTGACACCGGAGGAGAAAAGACCCAAATTAAACAGATACTGATCGGTAATCAGTTTACAAAGTGTGGACGCAATCAATAACAGGATGCCACCCAAAACTGAAACCGGAATCAGGGATTTTTTTAACGGTTTAACGAATTGCTTGATGATATTGGCCACCAAAAGACTAGTGAAAATCAAGGCGAGGAGCATAAGATAGCTCCATACACCGGCATCACTGAAGGTGCTGCCACTGGACATGAGGGTTCCGCCTTGAAAGGACGGATGAGAAGGCCGTCATATAATAATGTGTACCATATTATAGCAGACGGGCCGCCGAATTCAACCCAAAAGGGTTACAGATTGGCAATACCCGGATGATAGCGTTCGGTAAGCAGCTGATAGAGGCGTCCGGAGTAGCGGTGCTTCTTATTTTTAATTTCATAGTAGCGCCCATCCCGCATGTTTACCAGAAGGAAACCGTGGCCGATAATATCCAGGGTTTCCATTTCGTCCAGAGGAAGATGGGTGGATCCAACGGATAAGACATCCCGGGTTAAGATTAATGTGCCGGTATCGGCAACCTTGGCTGTGTGATCCGGGTAAATTTCTCTTAAAACCTGGTCTTCATCGTGGCAGAGAATAGTATTTTCCTCCGTTTCTGGTAGGGTCGCAATGTGTTCTGCAGCCCAGGCAGACCATTGGGTAATGGTTGAAAAAGAGAAGCCAACGCCGCGAAGCAGGCCATACTCGTCATAGCGGCCATTCATGCCGCAGTGACAGCCAAAATGACTGCTTTGGCTGCTAATGGAGTTCAGGGCACCACACCGGGGGCAAGCCAGCAAGGCGTGCTCAATACCTTCTGCCGGCTTCTTACCGTAAAAAGCGATGGGGTTTTCTGCGTTGTCTGCATAGGCATCCACATAAATATCCCGGTTTAGCATGGCAGTGATTTCTTCCCCCTTCATGGACCGAAGGGTCTGTGGTTCATAGGTGTTGACCAATTCCAGTGTCAGTTGACCCTTTCGTATGCCCTTACCCCAGCGGGGGCTGGAAAAATAGCCACCATGAA
>JAKSQI010000154.1 GCA_024404215.1 Oscillospiraceae bacterium | reverse complement strand
CCCGCACCACACAACGCCTGCTCTGAGATATTTGTGGATGAGTGAAAGCACCCTTACTGCATATGTTTCCGTACAGCTATTGGGCTTCGGTTTGAGTTGCAACCTTACCCACATATACAGCCTTCATGATTTCTGTTCGTCAGGCCAGTGATTTGCCTCCAGCTTCCTTCAGATTCTCAGTTACCCGAGACACCCTTGCTCTTGGCTATATCCTTCCCGCTGTCGGGCGGATTGGGGACTTTCACCCCTTGTAACACGCGCCCGCTGGGCGCACCATATAGAAATGTGGTGCAGCCAAACAGCTGCACCACATACTAGCATTATTTTCTTGAGGCCACCATCGGTAAAGAGACTTGTTTTGAAATCAAGCCTCAGCCTTTACCTTCTTGAGATTGGCAAAACGGGGCAGGCCATTTTCCACAGGTCGGCTGTTTTCACCGGCAATCAAGGGCAGGGCATAGTCAATGAATTCCTTGGTTACACCATTGCCGGCCTCGGTAATCCATTCGGCAGGTACCTTCTTTTCTGTATTGGCCACAATATCCAGAGGAAGCAGAACATACTTGCAACTATACTTGCCGTCAATGTATTCCCGCTCAAAGCCAACCATTTTACCGGTAATTCCGGCACAGGCATGGCGGACTGCTTCGCTACCGGCCTGATAGGCCTCATCAATGTCGGTCTGGCTGGCCAAATGGGCACCGGCCCGCTGAAGCAGACTGAGCTCAATACCACGAACCTTGCAGCCCAGCTCCTGCTTAACCATTTCTGACAGAATGGCAGCCAAACCGCCCAGCTGGGCATGACCAAAGCCATCGGTGGCTGAGGTTTTGGCCTCGGAAACAAAGGAACCGTCTGCGTACTGAATGCCTTCGGAAACGGCAATCAGGCAGCTGTTTTTCTTCTCATATACAGCCTTAACATCCTTTAAGAACTGCTCCTTATCAAAAACCCGCTCCGGAAGATAAAGCAGGTCAGGCCCTTCACCGCAAACAGAGGCAAGGGCTGCGGAGGCTGCCAGCCAGCCGGCGTGACGGCCCATGATTTCCATGACACAGACGGAACCGGTGGGATATACACGGTTGTCACGGCTGACCTCGGCAACGGAGGTGGCAATGTACTTAGCGGCACTGCCGTAGCCGGGGCAATGATCCGTACCGAAAAGGTCGTTATCTATGGTCTTGGGAACACCCATAACCCGACATTCATAACCAACGCTTTCCATATAGCGGGAAACCTTGCTGCAGGTATCCATGCTGTCGTTACCGCCATTGTAGAAGAAATACCGGATGTTGTACTTCTTGAAAATTTCCAGAATCCGCTTATAATCCCGGTCATCCTTCTCGGGATCCGCCATTTTATAGCGGCAGGAACCCAGTTCGGAAGAGGGAGTGTTCATTAGCAAATGGATTTCCGCAGGGTCTTCCTTCCCCATATCATAAAGCAAGTCATTGAGAATGCCGGTAATGCCGTGGTCCGCCCCGTATACAGCGGTAATGGAAGCTTCCTTCAAGGCGGTTTCAATAACACCGCAGGCACTGGCGTTGATAACTGCCGTAGGCCCGCCGGACTGGGCAATGACACAGGCGCCGATTAATTGACTCATAGAGCAGCTGCTCCTTTCCTATATTTAAATTGATATTATCTTACCATAGCTCCGGTTTTTACGCAACGGAGCAACGCAGATTTGCCACTTGAAATAGCGGAAAGCTGTGGTAAAATATAATATGTGAAAATGTGAAAGGAGCAATCCCCATGCCTATTGTAACCTCTACTGAAATGTTTAAGCGCGCTTATGAAGAAGGCTATGCCATCGGCGCTTTTAATGTTAACAACATGGAAATTATTCAGGGCATCACCGAGGCAGCCGCTGAGTGCCGCAGCCCCTTGATTCTGCAGGTATCCGCCGGTGCCAGAAAATATGCCCGGCACGTCTATCTAATGAAGCTGATTGAAGCTGCAGAGGCTGATACCGGCATTCCCATCTGCGTTCACCTGGACCATGGCGAAAGCTTTGAAATCTGCAAGAGCTGCATCGACGGCGGCTTTACCAGTGTCATGATTGACGGCAGTAAGCACAGCTTTGAGGATAACATTGCCCTTACCCGTCAGGTTGTAGAGTATGCCCACGACCACGGCGTTGTAGTTGAAGGTGAATTGGGCCGTCTGGCCGGCGTTGAGGATGATGTCAATGTCAGTGCGGAGGACAGCAGCTACACCCGTCCGGAAGAGGTACAGGAGTTTGTTGAGCGCACCGGTGTTGACTCTTTGGCCATTGCCATTGGAACCAGCCATGGCGCCTATAAATTCAAGCCCGGCACCAAGCCCCAGCTTCGCTTTGATATTCTGGAAGAGGTTGGAAAGCGCCTGCCCGGCTTCCCCATCGTTCTCCACGGTGCCAGCTCCGTAACTCCGGAATATGTTAAAACCATTAATGAGAACGGCGGTAGCATGCCGGATGCCATAGGCGTTCCCGAGGATATGCTTCGCCGGGCCGCTACCATGGCCGTCTGCAAGATTAACATTGACTCCGACCTCCGTTTGGCCATGACTGCCGGCGTGCGTGAGTACATTGCTCATAATCCCGCAGATTTTGACCCCCGCAAATATCTGACCCCTGCCCGTGACAACATTCGTGATTTGGTTCGTCATAAGATTACCGATGTTCTGGGCAGTGTAGACAAAATCTAAACCTCTTATTCAGCGCCGGACACTCGCCCGGCGCTGATACTTGCTATACAGAACAGGAAGACCTGCCATGATAGATATTTCCGTACAAAAGATCGTCAAATCCTTTGAAGTTGGCGAAAACATACTGGATGGCGTTACCTTTGACATTAACTCCGGCGAGCATGTTGGCCTGCTGGGTAAAAACGGTGCCGGCAAAACTACCCTTTTCCGCATTATCTGCGGGGAAATTGACTCGGATGAAGGACAGGTGGTTCTGGCCCCCGGAAAGCTGGTTGGCTTGATTTCACAGATTCCCGTCTTTCCTTCCCACTTTACAGCCGAGGATGTTCTGCGGGATGCCTATCGTCAGGCCATTCGAACCCGGGCCCGTTTGGATGAGCTGGAGCTTCGCTTGGCTCAGGATTCCTCGGAAGAGATTCTAAACGAATACGACCGCTTGCTTAACGATTACAACCGTTTGGGCGGCTACGACATGGAGTATGAAATCAACCGGGTTGCCAACGGCTTGGAAATCCCGGCAAACCAGAGAAGTCAGCTTTTTGACACCCTGTCCGGCGGTGAGAAAACCCGCATCAATCTGGCCCGTCTGATTTTGGAAAAGACGGATATTCTGCTTTTAGATGAGCCTACCAACCATCTGGACATCAACGCTGTTGAGTGGCTGGAGGATTATTTAAGTAAATTCAAGGGCACAGTTTTAATCATTTCCCATGACCGCCAGTTTCTGGACAAGTGCGTGAATCGCATTGTTGAGCTGAACCGTGGAAAAGCCGATTTTTACAGCGGTAACTATTCCTTCTTTGTGGAAGAAAAGCAACGGCGCTTTGAGCTGCAGCTGAAGCAGTATGAGCAGGAGCAGGCTGAGGCCAAGCGTCTGCAGGATGCAGCCGACCGCTTGCATCAGTGGGGCACCGGCAACCAGCTGCTGGTAAAAAAAGCCTTCGCCATTGAAAGCCGTATTGAGCGGTTGGTCAAAACAGAGCGGCCGGATAAAGAAAAGACCCTGCGCGCCCGCTTTGGAGAAGCAGATTTTGACGCTGACGAGGTTCTTTTGATGAAGGGCGTATCTAAGTCCTTCG
>JAKSQI010000153.1 GCA_024404215.1 Oscillospiraceae bacterium | reverse complement strand
GCCTCCCGAATCACCGACTCATGGCTGCGGACCGTAATCATGCGGCCCTGATGATAGGCCAGAGAGCAGAAATTGCAGGCCCCGAAGCAGCCCCGGTTGTGGATGATGGAAAAGCGCACCTCGTCAATAGCCGGCACCCCACCCATGCTGTCATACATGGGGTGAGGCAATCGGACATAGGGCAGCTCGGACACCCGGTCAAACTCCTGTGTATCCAAAGGCATTTGAGGGGGATTCACTACCAGCCAGCGCTTGCCGGTGGGCTGAATAATAGCTTTGCCCCGCACCGGGTCATGCTCTTCGTATTGAATGCGGTTGGCCTCGGCATAAGCCCGCTTATCGGCACAAACCTCTTCGTAGGAGGCGCAGATAACAGAAGGAAAGGCGCAAACCGTCGGGTCGTCAGTGAGGTAGGCAGTGCCCCGGATGTCCGTCATGGCGGCGGGTTTGACTCCCTTAGTCAGGCGGGAAGCAATGGCCAGAGTGGCGGTCTCCCCCATGCCGTAAACCAGCAGGTCAGCCCCGGAATCCTCCAGGGCGGAACGACGAACCTTATCGTCCCAATAATCGTAATGAGCAAAGCGGCGGAGGCTGGCCTCCAGTCCTCCAATCACAATGGGGGTATCCGGAAAGGCCTCCCGGGCCCGGTTGGCGTATACCAGCACCGCGTGGTCCGGACGCAGACCCGGCTTCTTCCCCGGGGAATAGGCATCCTCACTGCGGCGCTTTTTGGAGGCGGTGTAGTGGGCCACCATGCTATCCAGATTGCCGGCACCGATAAACACACCATAGCGGGGCCGACCCATGGCGGCAAAGGCCTCCGCACTGTGCCAGTCCGGCTGAGCCAGCATGGCCACCCGATAGCCGGCAGCCTCCAGCACACGGCTGATAACAGCAGCACCAAAGCTGGGATGGTCCACATAGGCATCCCCGGTTACCACCAAAAAATCATAATACCACCAGTCCCGATCCTGCATGTCCTCCCGGGAAATGGGTAAAAAGTCTGTAATCTCTGCCAAATCCAATCGCCGCCTTCCTCTTTCTGATTATTGTAACGGATAGCCGGACGGAATACAACGATGATTTCCGGATTGTAATCATATTTGTGTTGAATTCTCCAAAGTTTTCCTATATATTGTAGGCAGAAAAAATAAGGAGGCTTTTCCCATGGTTCGAACTGCGATATTGGTTTCCGGCGGCGGCGCCAATCTGCAGGCAATTCTGGACGCTGCCCTTTTCGGTGAGATCCGCAATTGCCAGCTTTGCGCCGTTATTTCCTCCGTGCCCGATGCCTATGCCCTGACCAGAGCAGAAAACGCCAAGGTGCCCGGTACGGTGGTAGATTACTCCATTTTCCCCAATCGCGCCTCTTTTACCGAAGCCATTATAAAAAAGCTGCAGGACATGGACATTGAGCTTGTGGTGCTGGCCGGCATGACCCATTGGCTGGAAACCCAGTTTTTCCGTGCCTACCGCAACAAGATTCTCTTCACCCACCCCTCTCTGATTCCCTCCTTTTACGGAACCCTTTACACCGGGAAGCAGGCCGCCCAGGAGGCTCTGGCTGCCGGGGTCCGCTATACCGGCGCTACCTCCCTGCTGGTAACGGATTTGCCGGAAAATGCCAAAATCATCCTCCAGCAGCCTTGTGAGGTTAAGCAAGACGACACGGTAGACAGCCTGCAGCGCCGGATTATGGAACAGGCAGAGTGGGACGTTCTGGTTAAATCCATCGACCTGTTCTGCAACGGCAAGCTGGTGCTGTCCGGGGACCGGCTGCTTATTGAAGAGTAACCCCTGTATCAATCGTAAAAGCATCCCGAAGCCAAGGGCATTCGGGATGCTTTTTGTCTTATGGATAGAAAGAGCCTACTCCTCCGGGTGGACGCAGACCAGCAGCAGCCGGCCGGATTCCACTGTCACCCTGGCGGTCTGGCCGGGAAGGACCTCATTGCTGACCCCCAATGGGAAGTCCGGGGTCAGCCTGCCATCGGTCAGGGGGAATTTTGCCCCAGTTATGGTAATGCCTTCTGCAGGGCCATCCAGAGCCAGCAGTGAAAAATAGCTATAGCTATCGGGGATTTCTACCGGTGAAGAAGATACTATGCGCATATGGGAATAATCATCGGCCAGCAGGGCCCGCTTGCCCAGGCCATCCAGCATCAGCAGCAGGGATACATTGCCCAGGGTATGGTCCAGCCTGCCACCGGCAGCCCCTACCAGAAGGAAATCCTCAAAGCCCCGCTCCAGGCCCACTTTCACGGCATAGGCGGTGTCCGTGTCATCCTTCACCCGAGGCAACACCAGGGTTTCTATCGGCAGATTGGGATTCTCCCAAGAGTCAAAGTCCCCGATAATCAGGTCTGGGCTGATCCCCAGCTTTTCCTGATGGCGGAGGCCACAGTCACAAAAAACGGCATAGTCATCCGGCTGAAGCATGGGGCGAATTCGCTCCGGCCGTTCAATGGCCGCACCGCCTACAATAAGGCAGCGGCTTTTCCCGTCCCTCATTCCTCCAGAATGTAGGCGGCGGTAATCTCACCGTAGAAGGTATAGTGAGCATCCCGGAAACCCTTGTCATCAGCCTTATAGAAGCCCTGCTGAATATCCTCCGGCAGCTTGTCTGCCTCCTGCAGTTGGCTGTAGACCACCTTGCACTCCAGGGTTAGGGGGAATTCCTGAATGGCAGGCACGGAAACGGTATCCGCCGGGCAAGTGGTGAGACCTGCGGCGGCCAGCTTGTCCATGTCCCGTCCACTCTTGCGGCCGCAGATGGCAATGACCTCAGAGCTAACCTCCTCCAGAGGCACGTTGATAGTGAATTCCGGATTCCTTTTCAGCATCTGCAGGGTATAGCGGCTTTCCCGCACATAGGCAACGAAGGTGGGGCGAACCCAGTTAGTGCCCAGAGTACCCCAGCCGATGACCATGGTATTGACCTTATCCTCAGCGGCAGTGGTAAGCAGGATTCCCTTCTTCATGGCACGGATTATGGTGCCGGCGTATTCGGTTACATCAATGGCGCGTTTTTTCATGGCTGCGTCCTCCTGTTGTGTTTGTTTTTCTCAGTATACCATAGAATTCGTACTTCCAAAGGAAAAAGTGTAAAATTTAAGAAACTTAACATTATTTAAACATTATCTACCTTTTCTCTTCATGATTCTTTGCTATAGTAAAAATAACAGATTACTGCTAGGTTTTTTTCATTTTTTACTCCTTTCTGACACAGCCACCTGCCCCTGCAGGTGGCTGCATTCATTCTCCCCCGGCCTTCCATGTTTTGCTTGACAAGGGCTGAGCTCACCGTTATAATATAAAAGCTGTTCGGGGTGTAGCGCAGTTGGTAGCGCGCATGGTTCGGGTCCATGAGGCCGTGGGTTCAACTCCCGCCACTCCGACCACAAAAACTGCAATCCATTGGGGTTGCAGTTTTTCTTTTTCCTGTATCTATCCCGGGGAAAGCATGGTATAATGAAGAAAAACCATGGGAGGAATTATCATGAGCAAAAAACTGGCCAAAGCCATTAAAGACGCCCGCACCGGTGCCGGGCTCACCCAACAGGGTCTGGCGGATAAGGTGCCCGGTCTGACAGCATCGGATATCAGCAAAGCCGAACGGAACGAAAAGGACCTGACCCAGGACCAGCTGAAGGCTATAGCCAAGGCCACCGGTGTTACCCAAAAGTCCCTGCTGGAGGCTGCCGGGTCATCGTCCAAGCCCTCCTCTTCTTCCGGCAAAACCGCCTCTTCCTCCGGCAGCAGCATGAAGGTCACCGCTGCGGAGAAGAAGCTGGTGGAGCTTTACCGGGCCGCCGACAG
>JAKSQI010000152.1 GCA_024404215.1 Oscillospiraceae bacterium | reverse complement strand
CGCCATCACCCAGAACCCCAAGACCGGCGTTTACATGATCAACAAGAAGCTCTGCGTTGGCTGCGGCAAGTGCGTAGAAGCCTGCCCCTTCAAAGTTATGGTCATGGCCGGCGAGAAGCCCTCCAAGTGCATGGCCTGCGGCATCTGCGTTAAGGCCTGCCCCATGGACATGCTGGAAATCGTTGAAAAGTAATTATTCCCCCGCAAGCTCACAACCGGACAGATTCTTCTGTCCGGTTTTTGTTTTGAAGCAAAACGGCCGCAGCTGAAGCTGCGGCCGTTTCGTCAGTTGTTAAGTTGAAAAATACCGTCCGGAGTTTATTAACCCTGCCAGGTATTCCAGCCTTCAGGAACTTCCATAAAGGGGCTATAGTCATCCAGGCTTACGCCGGTCTGGTCATAACCATAGTACTCTACACCGGCATACATATCGCACCAAGCAAACAAGCTGGCATAATTATCTGCAGAAATAACCCAAGAGGGAAGCAGATAAACGGCATAGTTATGGCCTTCTCCGCCATGGTCATAATCCTTAACCCAGCTGGGCCACAGCTCATCTGCAGATGCCCAACCATTAACCTGGGCATAGAGGGCACCGATGATGGGCTCAGCAAACATCAGATAAGGAATGGCATAGCAGAAGCGATAAGCTCCGGCCTGGCCCGCATCCATCTGAGTCTGGAAACCGGGACCACCAATGGACATTACGGCGCACTGATCACCAATACCAGCCAACTCGCATGCATTGGCTGCGCCGATAGCGGTATCATCAATAAGGCCGAATACCAACCAGTACTTCAAGTTGGTGTGTGTGGCGATGACAGGGGTCATGCAGTCCAAGCCGCCCTGAACGGTAATACCGTTGGCAACCGTGTCAATAATAAAGAGCTGATCCTCCGTTACACCTTCCTGAGAAGCAAATACGTCGTAAGCGCCCTGCATACGGTCATGCAGTGCCGGAGACAGGGACAGGTCAAGGGCGGCAAAACCAACCTCACTGATATCGGCATCAGGATAGGTTTCCTTCCACCAGTTTACCAGAGTCTCACCACAAATTTGACCGCCGCCATAGTATTCAAAACCGGCAAAGGGACGGTACAGTTCGCCGTAAGGCAGCTGCTCAGTAATGTTGACCCAGTCGCGGGCTTCGCCCATCTGGCTCATCCAGTAGGCCTCGCCGGCTTCAACATAAGGCTCAATGATGCCCTGAATGGCAGGATAAATAGTCATATCCGGGTCCATGATAAAGAGCTGGGTACCCTGGTCCAGGTAAGTCTGAAGGTTGGTAAGGAACTGGTCGGAGTCTGCGCCGGCAGATACAAAGCCGTCCCACTGCATGTTCATCTTACCCGCCCAGATTTCATAACACTCAGCTGACTGGCTGTACATGATATCCGCAGAATGGGCCATGTAGCACACACGATACTGGGGATTCTGAGAATAATCATAATTGGGGTCGTAGTTGCAGATAAGGTCATAGTTGATGGAGCCGTCTGCGTTCATGTTCGGTGTTGCCACAACATTGCCGGCAGCGGCAGGGGTCTCTGCATCGGCGTCCGGAGCCTCGGCATCCGCAGCCGGAGTCTCAGCATCCGCAGCCGGAGTCTCGGCAGGCTTGGTCTCAGCGGGGGAACCGCCGCAGGCAACCAATGAGAATGCCATCAAGGCAACCAAAAGCAGGGCTATCAGTTTTTTCATCTTGTTTTCCTCCCTTTAATTTCGTGGGCATTTGTGAATTGTGCCACACTTCTTGCCTGTAACATAACAGTTTTTTAACAAAAGCGCAAGGCTTCCGTCATTCCTGTTTGCTAGTCATCATGCCTATTCGGCATGGTTTATCCTGTCGCCACACCAGACACCCCTCACACAACAAAGGGCAAAGGCTCTGCATTTGACATGCAAAGCCCTCGCCCTTCACAACCCTTACAGTAATTTTAAAAAATTTCTTGCCTGAACGGAAAGCTTTTCCGGATACCAGGCCACGCTGTAATAGACATTGCCCGATAAGCTATCCAAAGCATAATACCGCAGGTTCTTTCCCAGTTCTCCCTCCAGCTTCGGGCAAAGGCAAAGCCCCTCCCGTTTTTGTATCATATGCATCAATGTAATAAAATTACTGACCATCACAATTTCTTTTGGCCGGAAGCCCATGCGCTCGCAAATGGCCATAAGCATTTCCCGTTGGTCACTGCCCCCCTCCATCATGTACATGGTCTCTCCCCTTAGCTGATCCAGAGACAGATTCTCTTCCCCGGCCAGCGGATGGTCCGCCGCCATAGCCAAATAAGATGTGCAGAGGCAGACTCGTTTGCTGCAGGCATCAGGCAGGCTTTCTACAATAAAGTCATAGGCAAATACCAAATCAGCGGCGCCTAAATCGATTTTCCGCTTCATCTCCGTATAATCGCAAAGGCTTTCTTCAACAATTACCTCCGGGTATCGGTCCCGGAAACGTTCTACAGCCTTCCGTAGAGGTTCAAAGCATTCAATGGAATCAAAGGCACTTGGCAGCACCAGCCTCAGCCGCTTTTTTTCAGCCGTGTCCAAATCCCTTGCATGGTCAATGGCGGCTTCCATGCTGCCGTACATAATATCCAACGATTGATACAGGCACTCCCCCTGCTCCGTCAGACTCATCCCCTGATTGCTGCGGTTAAACACCGGAAAGCCTACGCCCTTTTCAAAGCGTTGCAATGTTTTGCTTAGCGTTGGCTGGGAAACATACAGTTTCTCTGCTGCCCGGGTCATATTCAAATAACGTGCAACCATGAGAAAGGCTTCTATTTGCTGAAAAGTGATATTATACATCCGAGGCTCTCCTCTCCATCATTCCTTCAAGGGAATAATAGCATAAATATCGTTCTTGTACAATTGAAAAGACCCATGTTATAGTGTCATCATAGTATATTGTCGGTTTGTATTGAACCGACACACCGCACAAGTCACCTGAGCCGCAGCCTGTTTCTGCGGAGAACGGAGGTTTTTATGTATCAGTTTCGTCCTGTATCCGAGCGCATGAAAATCATGCACGAGCGCATTCGTGAGCGTGTTTTCCACGTTGACTCTGAACGTTCCCTTATCGTCACCAAAGCAAGCCAGCAGTATGAGCATATAGTTCCCACCATAAAAAACGCCTTGGTGTTCCGAGCCATGTGTCAGGAGCAGACCACCCGCGTGGAGGACCATGAAATTTTGGTTGCCAACAACACCAAATATTTCTGCGGCACACAAATCAATCCCCGCTGGGGCGGCGGTGACATGTATGTTGCCATGGCCGAGCAGGGAATCTGGACCATGGGCGAGGATGGTTATTACCACAACCCCGAAACCGACGAACTCCGCTTGGTCATGAGTCCGGAGGACATGGCCAATCTGAAATCTGTCAGTGACTATTGGAAGGGCCGCACCGTTGGTGATTTGGCTAATTCCTGGCAGCCCGAGGGCTATGATGAGCTGGACCGTTTGGGCGTCCGTAGCTTCGGCGCTCACATGCCTATTTTGATGATGCCTGCCGGTCACTCTACCCCAGGCTATGGCAAAATTCTCAGCACCGGCTACGCCGCTCTGAAAAAACAGGCCCGCGACTGGTTGGATGCCCACCGCAATAATCTGATGGGTGAAGATTTAAACCGCAGCCTGTTCTACAGTGCTGTTGAAATCACCTGTGAAGGTGCCATTACCCTGCTCAAGCGCTATGGGCAGGCCTGCTACGAAAAAGCCGAGGCCTGTGAGGACCCGGCTCGTAAGGCCGAACTCAAGGTCATGGGTGATAATCTCATGTGGATTTCTGAGAATCCTGCACAGACCTATTGGCAAGCTTGCCAAGCAACGCTTCTCTACGAAATGATGAT
>JAKSQI010000151.1 GCA_024404215.1 Oscillospiraceae bacterium | reverse complement strand
CGTCATTGCGGACGATGATGGCGCCGTATTTCCGGCGCAGGCAGGTGCTGCGGGTCATGACAGTCTGGGCAAGATCCAGATAATAATGAATCTTGTCCTTGCGATCCATGGTGACCTCCTGATTCAGTTCATTTGTTTTATCTTACCCGAAATGGGCCAGGAATACAACTGCTTTTTTAACGGGTAAAAAAAATCGCGAAAAAAATAAAAAAAGGCTTGCATTTTGAATACAGGAGTGGTATTATTACAAAGCTGTCAGCGATGACATGCGCCTGTAGCTCAGCTGGATAGAGTGCACGGCTACGAACCGTGAGACCGGGGGTTCGAGTCCCTTCAGGCGTACCACAAAACCTGCTATGAAAATAGCAGGTTTTGTTTTTTCACAAATCAGGCCCCGATAACCGTGGTGTTATCGGGGCCTTTGCATCAGGGCTTGAAATCTTCTCGGACAGGGGTGAAAAACTCCAGCCATTCCGTAGGCTCGGAAAAGCTGTTGAAGGTGTGGGGTACATTGCTGTCAATCTGCAGAGTGTCACCGGCCTTAAGAATAACCGTCTCATCACCAACCTGGAATTCTCCGCAGCCGGAAATCATATAGTTAAACTGCAGGTGAGGGTGGCTGTGCAGAGGGGCACCGGCTCCGGCCGGAGCAATCAGACGGTTTACGGTATAGCCGTTTTCCCCTTCCTGATAGGCAATCAGCTCCCGCTTGACGGCGGGGCCCATGGGATAAAGGGGAAGCTCTTTAAACAAGTTCAGTTTCATGGGGTACAACTCCTTTTTGTGTTTGAATGCTACTTATTATAGGTTGCTTGCCTAAATTTTACAATAAAAAAACTTTCCTTTTGTGTAAAATAAGTTTTGACATTCGAGGGGCACTGTACTAAAATACTTCCATGTTTCTTTACCGCTTTACTGTCCTAAAGGTAGCGGCCGAGAGGCGATATGTCAATGAATTTAGGAGGATTAAACATGAAAAAGTTCCTGGCTTTGGTTCTGGCTCTCATGCTGGTTCTCAGCCTTGCTGCCTGCGGTGCTGCAGACAAAAAGGAAGAGGCCCCTGCCGAGTCTGCACCTGCTGAAACCACTCCCGCCGAAGCTCCCGCTGAGGAGCCTGCTGAGGAACCCCAGGCCGAAGAGCCTGCTGAGGAGACCGAAGCAGCTAACGATAAGGTCGTCAAGGTTGGCTATGTACAGCTGATTGACAACTCTTCCGAAGCTGACATGTATGAGCGCTTCCTGGAGGTTATTGATGAGGCCGGTCTTACCGACAACATCATCATCGATTTCCAGTCTGCTTCCGGTGATGCCGGTACCATGTCTACCATCATTCAGGGCTTTGTAGACAACAAGTATGATATTGTTGTTCCTGTCCTGACTCCTCCCACCCAGGCTGCTGTCAGCATTTGCGGCGGTGAGGTTCCCATTCTGTTCCAGTCTGTTGTTGACCCTGTCTACTCCAAGATTATCCCCGATTGGGACACGGTAGACCCCGCCATCAACGCTACCGGTACCTCCAACACCATCCCTGCAGACAAGATTATTGATACCGCTAATGGCATCACTCCTTTGGCCGAGGGTGAGAAGGTTCTGATTCTCTACAACTCCAGCCAGAACAACTCTCAGTGCACCATGGAAGCTGCCGCCGCCTACTGTGACGAGCAGAGCATTCCTTACGATGTTGTTGCCTACACCGATGTAACCGATGCCATCACTCAGGTTAACGCCATCAATCCTGATGATTACGGCTATGCTTACGTCACTCTGGATTCCGTTATTGCTGCTGCCTTCAATCAGGTTGGTGCCATCTTCGCTGACATGGAGCTTCCCGTATATGCCGCTGCTGACGCCATGACCTATGGCGGTGCCTTCTGCAGCTATGGTGTTGACTATCACATTGTCGGTGAAATGACCGCTAACATGCTGGTTGACTGGTACAACGGCAAGGCTCTTACTGAGATGCCCTGCCAGCGCTACAGTGACTTCCAGCTGATCATCAACGAGGATGTCCTGAACCAGCTGGGCATCACCCTGCCCGAGGCTTATGCTGCGGAAGCTACCTATGTAAACACCGTAGCCAACTGATGATTTTTTCTTACTTATACTGACCTGACTGGCTTAAGCGGGGAGCGTTCGGCTCCTCGCTTAAGCTGCGTTCATTTCTTAGATTCCGGAGTGATACCATGATCAATCAAATTCTGGGTGCCCTGGAGCTGGGCCTGGTTTACGGCCTGATGGTGCTGGGTGTCTACATTACCTTCCGCATTTTGAAAATTCCGGACCTGACGGTAGATGGAAGTGTTACCCTTGGCATGGCGGTCAGCGCCATTTTTGTCAATATGGGTCACCCCTTCCTGGCTCTGCTGGTGGCCTTGCTGGCCGGCGCTTTGGCCGGCAGCATAACGGCCCTGCTGCAGAATGTGGTAAAAATACCGCCGATTCTGTCCGGTATCCTTACCATGTCCGGTTTGTATTCCATCAACCTGTTGATTATGCAGGGGGGCAAGCCCAACATCTCCATTCTGGGCTCTGACACCATCTTCACCTTTGGCGCTGGTCTGGGCCTGAGCAAGCATGCCTCTTACATCGTCATGTGTCTGGCGGTGGTTGTGGTGCTGGTGGCTTTGGTGGAATTCTTCTTCACCACCCACACCGGCCTCTGCATCTGTGCCACCGGCGATAACGAAGAAATGGTACGTGCCTCCTCCATTTCACCGGCCCGGATGAAGTGGATTGCCCTGGCCATTGCCAACGCCTGCGTAGCCGTGGCCGGTGCCCTTTATACCCAATACATCGGCGGTGCGGATATTACTGCCGGCAGCGGCACCATTGTGGTTGGCTTCGCTTCCGTTATCATTGGTGAAACTGTTTGTATCAAGCGCAACATCAAGGTTGGCTTTATCAGTGCCATTGTTGGCAGCATTGTTTACCGCATTCTCATTGCCGTGGCCATCAAGACCAATCTGTTCCCCACCTATTTCCTGCGCTTTGTTTCCGTGCTGATTATGGTTATTGCCCTGGGGGTCGGCCCTCTGCGTAAGTACCTGCAGTCGGTGCGCAGCCGTGGAAGGAGGAAGAACGAAGATGCTTGAAATCAAGAACATTACCAAAACCTTTGAGGCCGGCACGGTAAACGAAAAGGCCGCTCTCAAGGGCATCAGCCTGCATCTGCAGCCCGGGGAATTTGCTACAGTTATCGGCTCCAACGGCGCCGGCAAGTCAACCCTCTTTAACGCCATCAGCGGTACCTTTATTACCGACAGCGGTCGTATTAAAATTGATGGGGAGGACGTTACCTTCGTGAAGGATACCGTTCGCTCTCGTGTTATTGGCCGCATTTTTCAGGATCCCATGAAGGGCACAGCTCCTAACCTGACCATTGAGCAGAATTTGGCCATTGCTTATTCCGCAGCGAAAAAGGGCCTCCGTCCTGCCATTACCAAAAAGGACCGGGCCGTTTTCCGGGATGTTCTGGCGGAGCTGGACATGGGGCTGGAGAACCGGTTGAAAACCAAGGTTGGTTTGCTTTCCGGTGGTCAGCGTCAGGCCGTTACCCTGCTCATGGCTGTTATAGTCACTCCGAAAATCCTTCTGCTGGATGAGCATACCGCCGCTCTGGACCCCTTGACGGCGGAAAAGGTTCTGGCAGTTACCAACAAGGTGGTGGAGGAAAAGAAAATCACCACCCTCATGATTACCCACAACATTGCCTCCTCTCTGGAGATGGGCAACCGCACCATCATGCTGGATGACGGCCGGGTAGTCATGGACCTCAGCGGGGAGGAGCGCGCCGGCATGACGGTGGAATCCCTGCTTCACAAATATCGTGAAATTAAGGGCCAGGAGCTGGATAACGACCGCATGCTTCTGTCCTGATGGG
>JAKSQI010000150.1 GCA_024404215.1 Oscillospiraceae bacterium | reverse complement strand
CCTTCGGCCGTATCAGTGCGCTCCTCAAGACCCCCTGCTCAGCAGCAGAGGCCTATCGCTCTGCCATGCCGCACAAGCAGCCGGTCTGGCAGCTTACCGAAGCCGACACCATGAACTTTACCCCCCGAGTATTCCCGGATAATGTAGCCCGTGCTTTGGTCAATGAGGTTCGCCCCTTTGATAATCTGACCGAAGGCGGCGGCAAGGACATGTTCGGTGTAGACTGGGAGTATGTCCCGGTAGCCGGCGGCAGCATGGTTCGTCCCGGCAATCCCATGCTGGAAGACATGAATGACTGGGAAGAAAAATTAGTCTGGCCCAATCCCGACGAGTGGGACTGGGAAGCCTCTTCCAAAGAAAACAAGGATTATTTCAAAAGCGGCCGGGCCGTTAAATTCTGGTTCCAGAATGGCTGGTTTGAACGCATCATTTCCTTCATGGAGTTTGAGCCTGCCATCATGGCCCTCTTTGACGAAGACCAGCAGGATGCCATTCACGCCTTCTTTGACAAGCTTGGCGACCTTTACATCCGCATCATTGACCTGGCCGTCAAGCACTTCCCCCAGATTGACTGCTTCTACATGCACGATGACTGGGGCAGCCAGAAGGAAACCTTCTTCTCACCGGCCTTGGTGGAAGAAATGATTGTCCCCCACATGAAAAAGGTTACGGACCATATCCACAGTCTTGGCCGGGTGGCAGAGCTGCATTCCTGCGGCATGGTAATGAAACAGGTACCCAACATGATTAAGGCTGGTTGGGATACCTGGAGCGGCCAACCCATGAACGATACCGACGCCCTCTACCGGGAGTATGGAGATCAAATTGTTATCGGCGTGATTCCTGCCCCCTTTGACCCGGATAACACCCCCGCTGAGGAGCAGCAGCAGCTGGCCCGGGACTACGTCAGCCAGTACTGCCGGTCTGACCGTCTTTGTGCAACCAACCTCAATGGCGGTCGTGTCATTGGTTTAGCTTTCCGTCAGGAGCTCTATCGCCTCTCCCGTGAGGCCTATGCTCAAAAATAAGCCATCCTCCCCTGCAGCCCCTGCTGCAGGGGATTCCTCGCAAGGCTCGGGAAGAGAGCCATTTCCCTGTTGACAGATAAGAAAAACATGGTAGAATAGTCCAGTAAAACTGCTGTGATAAAGTCAGCTGCTTTGGAATTGCTCAGCGAGGGCGGGATGGTGCAAGCCGCCTCAAGGAATCTGCAGCACGCCGCTTTGGAGCTGCCCGGGCCGACCGGGACGGTTCATCCCCGTTAACGGATTCCGAGATGCCCTGTTCATACAGGGCAAATCAGGGTGGTACCGCGAAGCTGCGCTTCGCCCCTGTGTGTGGGGCGGGGCGTTTTTGTTTTATCACGGCAAAACAAAAAGAGAAAGAATTATTGAGATAAAGGAGCGTATTCACATGGCACATCCCTATCACAGCCTGAACGAGCTGCGTGAAATGTACCTGAGCTTTTTTGAAAGCAAGGGCCATCTCCGTCTGCCCAGCTTCAGCCTGGTTCCCCAGAATGACAAATCCGTCCTGCTGATTAATGCAGGCATGACCCCCATGAAGCCCTGGTTCAAGGGCGAGGAGGAGCCCCCCTGCCACCGGGTCACCACCTGCCAGAAGTGCATTCGTACCGGTGACATTGACAACGTTGGTAAAACCGCCCGCCACGGCACCTACTTTGAGATGCTGGGTAACTTCTCCTTCGGTGACTATTTCAAGGAAGAGGCCCTGAAGTGGAGCTGGGAATTCCTCACCGAGGTCGTTGGTCTTGAGCCCGACCGTCTCTATCCCTCCATCTACGTTGACGATGACGAGGCTTTCAAAATCTGGAACGAACAGATTGGCATCGCCGCTGACCGTATCTCCCGCTTCGGCAAGGAAGACAACTTCTGGGAGCATGGCTCCGGCCCCTGCGGCCCTTGCAGTGAAATTTACTATGACCGTGGCATTGAGTTCGGCTGCGGCAAGCCTGACTGCAAGGTAGGCTGCGACTGTGACCGTTACATGGAGGTATGGAACAACGTATTCTCCCAGTTCGATAACGACGGCCATAACAACTACACCGAGCTGGTACAGAAGAACATTGACACCGGCATGGGTCTGGAGCGTCTGGCCGTTGTCTGCCAGAATGTCAACAGCCTTTTTGATACCGACACCGTCATGAACATCACCAACAAGGTGTCTGAGCTCACCGGCGCCTACTATGGCCAGAGTGAAAAGCGTGATGTTTCCCTCCGTGTCATTACTGACCACATTCGTTCCTCCACCTTCATGATTTGCGATGGCGTCCTGCCCTCTAACGAAGGCCGGGGCTACGTTCTCCGCCGTCTGCTCCGTCGGGCTGCCCGTCACGGCAAGCTGCTGGGCGTCAATGACCCCTTCCTCTATCAGGTGGTTGACACCGTTGTTGAGGTTAACGAGGGCGAATATCCCGATGTCCGTGAGAAGCAGAGCTACATCACCAAGGTTATCCGCACAGAAGAAGAAAACTTCGCCCGCACCATTGACGGCGGCATGAAGATTTTCTCCGAGCTGCTGGCTGAGCACAAGGAAAAGGGCGAGCAGGTCTTCTCCGGCGCCGATGCCTTCCGTCTTTACGATACCTTCGGTTTCCCCATTGACCTGACCATTGAAATGGCCGCTGACGAAGGCTTGACAGTGGACGAGGATGCCTTCCGCGCTTTGATGCAGGAGCAGAAGGAAAGAGCCCGCGAAGCCCGTAAGGCTCTGGGCGACTTGGGCTGGGCCGGCGTTGAGTTCGGCAAAGAGGTTCCTGCCACCGAATTCGTTGGCTATGATGTCATTCAGGCCGACAGCCATGTTGTTGCTATTGTTGCGGAAGAAGAGCTTCGGGATGCCATTGTTGCCGGCACGGAGGCCATTCTGGTTCTGGATCAGACTCCCTTCTATGCCGAAATGGGCGGTCAGGTTGCCGACCGTGGTAACATCACCAGTGGCGACATGGTCTTTGAAGTAACCGATGTTCAGAAGAACAAGGGCGGTAAGTACATGCACTACGGCGTGCTCAAGTCCGGTGAGGTTAAGGTTGGTGACCATGTGGAGGCCAATGTTGAACCGTCCCGTCGTGCCGCTATCCGCCGCGCTCACTCCGCCACTCACCTGCTGCAGGCTGCCCTGGAGAAGGTTTTGGGTGACCATGTTCATCAGTCCGGCTCTTTGGTTGAGCCTGACCACCTGCGCTTTGACTTTACTCACTTCTCCGCTGTAACTCCGGAAGAGCTGAAGCAGGTTACCAATCTGCTGGAAACCAGCATTCTGTCCGGTCACCCCATTGAAACTCTGGTTCTGCCCATTGAAGAAGCCAAGAAGCTGGGCGCCACCGCCCTCTTTGGCGAAAAGTACGGCGATACGGTCCGTGTTGTTAAAATGGGCAATGTTTCTCTGGAATTCTGCGGCGGTACTCATCTGAACAACACCGCCAAGGTTGGTGCCTTCCGCATCCTCAGCGAAGCCAGTGTTGCCTCCGGCGTCCGCCGCATTGAAATGGTAACCGGCCGTGCTGCCCAGCGCATGCAGGAGCAGGACGAGGCTCTGCTGACCGAGCTGGCCGCCATTCTGAAGGCCAACAATGTTGCTGATGTTACCAGACGAGCCAAGCAGGTTATGGATGAGCTGAAGGAGTCCGAGCGTCTCATTCAGCAGTACAAGGACAAGGAGAGCGCCGGTGGCGCCGACACCCTGCTGAAGTCCGCCGAGGATCTGGGCAAGGTTAAGCTAGTAACCACTGTCCTCACCGATGGTGATGCCAACAGCCTGCGTAAGCTGGGCGACGCCCTCCGCGACAAGGATGAGTCTGTTGTTGCTGTCATGGCTCGCACCGCCGGCGAGAAGGTTACCCTGCAGGCCGTCTGCGGCAAGCAAGCCGTTGCAGCCGGGATCGAGGCCGCGGCTATCAGC
>JAKSQI010000015.1 GCA_024404215.1 Oscillospiraceae bacterium | reverse complement strand
CCGAGCAGCAGCCCAGAGTAACGACCTTCTGCTTGCCGGTCTTTTCATTCATGATGGGTTGACCATCGGCGTCAAAGGCCTTTTCACGGATGATTGCGGCATCAATGACTACGGCACCTTCCTTAATCATGTCGGCAGTAACCGAGTTTTTAAAGGGAACAGCGCAGATAACTACATCGGCTCTCTTGATGTAGTCGTTCTTAATTTCGGCGTGGGTCAGGTGGTGGACGATGGAAACGGTAGCAAAACGGTTGGTCAGCATCATGGATACCGGCTTACCGATAACGTTGGAGTTGTTGATAATGCAGACATCCAGACCGCAGCAGACATCGTCCTCCTGGCCGGGCTTGGCCAGAGCAAGGGGGGCGTAGCTGGGACGAACGGTCTTCTTAATATCCTCAGCGTAATAGTCAATGATTTCCATGATAGCGCTGGCAGTGCAGGGATAGAGACCAGTGGGGTCATTGATAACCAGCTTGCCCATGTTGGCGGAGGTGGAAGAGTCCACGTCCTTTTCCGGACTCAGGTTTTTGGAAATGGCTTCGTTCTCGTCAATGTTATCCAGAGGACGGAAGGCCAGAATACCGTGAACAGCGGGGTCGGCATTTACCTTCTTGAAGAGCTCAATGTAGTCCTCCTGAGATACATTGGCGGGCATGGTGTATACCTCAACCTCAATGCCGGCTTCGGCCATGGTTTTGGTAGCACCCTTTTCATAGGCCAGGTCAGGGCCCTTCTCGCCAACGCGTACAATACCCAGCTTGGGGGTAATGCCCTTGGCCTTCAGCTCTTCAGCGGCAGCCTTGCATTCGTCCTTAATGGCCTGAGCAACTACTTTGCAATCCAATACATTTGCCATATTAATCAATCCTCCGTTTTCAATGATGCAGCGACAGCCTGATAAATAGAATCGGCTTTGCTGCTGTAGGTTGTAATCATATCGTTTGCCCGCTTGTTCAGTTCGTGAGCCTTTTCACGGTCCTTCAGCCCCTTGGTGTTAATGAAAACATTCAAGCTTGCACCTTCCAAAGCTGCTTTACAGAACAGCGCCCCTACGCCGGCATCGCTGACAGCCAGCTTGCTGCCCTTCTCCGCAAAAATGGCGATGGCTTCAATGGCTTCGCAGCACTTTTCCATAATTTGCAGAGGAATCTCGCAGGCCTTAACGCCTTCAACCTCCAAAACGGCCTCCTTGTGGGCTTTCTGCTCCTCTGTATCGGAGGGTAGGCTGTAAGCGGCAGCCAGGGGGGCAAAGCCCTCGGCATCCTTATCAATCAAGGCCAGCAAATCGGCCTGGATGGCCAGACAACGGCTTTGCAGAGCCTTGAGCTCTTCCTCAACAGGAATGAATTTTTTCTTGCCGATGGTTAGGCTGGCTACCATGCCGCCCAGCGCTGTGCCTACTGCACCGACCAAGGCACTGGCACCGCCGCCGCCGGGGACGGGGGCCTTAGAGGCCAGCTCGGCGTTAAATTCAATCAGATTCATGTTCTGAAAACTCATAACATTTACTCCTTGTCAAAAAGCCGGGCTGGAAAGCCCGGCTTTAACGCTAAATTAGAACAGGCCGGAAATCTTGCCAGTGGCGTCTACGTCGATTTTTTCGGCGGAGGGAACCTTGGGCAGGCCGGGCATGGTCATGATGTCGCCGGTCAGAGCAACCAGGAAGCCGGCACCGGCGGAAACCTTAACATTCCGTACGGTAACATCGAAATCCTTGGGGGCGCCCTTCAAAGCAGCATCGTCGGAGAAGCTGTACTGGGTCTTGGCAACGCAGATGGGCAGCTTATCAAAGCCCAAAGCAGTCAGCTGAGCAATTTGCTTCTTGGCGTTGGCTGTAAACATAACGCTTCTGCCGTGATAAATCTTCTTAACGATGGCTTCCAGCTTTTCTTCAATGGTGGCATCCAGCTCATAGGAGAAGGTAAACTCGTTGGGCAGTTCACACAGACGAACAACCTCTTCTGCCAAAGCCACGCCGCCTTCGCCGCCCTTGGCCCATACTTCGCTGAGGGCAACATTGACGCCCAGTTCCTTGCACTTGGCCTCAACCAGGTCAAGCTCAGCCTTGGTATCGGTGGGGAAAGCGTTAATGGCTACAACGCAGGGAAGCTTAAATACATTCTTGATGTTGTCTACATGCTGCAGCAGGTTGGGCAGACCGGCCTCCAAAGCGGCCAAGTTTTCGTTGTTCAGTTCGGCCTTGGGTACGCCGCCATGGTTCTTCAGGGCACGCACGGTGGCAACGATAACAACGGCACTGGGAGTCAGGCCGGCCTTGCGGCACTTGATATCCAGAAATTTTTCTGCACCCAGGTCGGCGCCGAAGCCGGCTTCGGTAACAACATAATCACCCAGATTCAAAGCCATCTTGGTAGCCATGACGGAGTTGCAGCCGTGAGCAATGTTGGCGAAGGGACCGCCGTGAACAAAGGCAGGAGTGTGCTCCAGAGTCTGAACCAGGTTGGGCTTCAGAGCATCCTTCAGCAGAGCAGCAACGGCACCCTGAGCATTCAGGTCACCGGCAGTAACGGGTTTTTCATCGTAGGTATAGCCAACTACAATCTTGGAAACGCGCTCCTTCAGATCGGTTATGTCGCTGGACAGGCAGAGAATGGCCATGATTTCGGAGGCAACGGTGATGTCATAGCCGTCTTCGCGGGGGGTACCGTTTACACGGCCGCCCAAACCGTCGGTAACAAAACGCAGCTGTCTGTCGTTCATGTCAACGCAGCGTCTCCAGGTAATGCGGCGGGGGTCAATATTCAAAGCGTTGCCCTGATAGATGTGGTTATCCAGCATGGCGGCAATCAGGTTGTTGGCTGCGCCAATAGCATGCATGTCGCCGGTGAAATGCAGGTTGATATCTTCCATCGGAACAACCTGGGCATAGCCGCCGCCGGCAGCGCCGCCCTTAACACCGAATACGGGGCCAAGAGAGGGCTCACGCAGAGCAACAACAACGTTCTTGCCAATCTTACGCAGGCCATCGGCCAAACCAACGGTGGTAGTGGTCTTGCCTTCGCCGGCAGGGGTGGGGTTGATGGCAGTTACGAGAATCAGCTTGCCGTTTTCACGGGGCTTATCCGTCAGCAGGTTGTAGTCAACCTTGGCTTTATACTTGCCGTACTGTTCCAGGTATTCATCGGGAATGCCGGCGGCTTCCGCAACAGCGGTAATAGGCAGCATTTCAGATTCCTGAGCAATTTCAATATCAGACTTAAATCCCATGGTAAGCGCTTCCTTTCAAAATGTTTCGGTTGAGAGGAGTCTTGGGTGTCCCTGCACCGAGGGGCTGACTCTTCTCTTATGGTCATTATACAATTGCCAAAATTAGCAGTCAATTCCATAAATCTGTATAATTAGGTATAAAAATTGTAATTATAAGAGAAAATGTACTAAAAAAATGGAAAATAAACCATGAGATAGTGAAGAAACATAAATATAAAGAGGGGGACTTTGGGCATCTTTCATAACAAAGAGGAATCCTGACGGAAAGGGTTGGGTAGACCTTCCGGCAGGATTCCAGTGGTTTTCTGTTTAACGCCCTTCCACCATGGAACGGATGACGGCTTCTACCATCTCCCGCGAGACTGCTTTGGGGCAGTTGGGCAGAAGGCGGCCATCTGCAAGAATCTGGTCCGTGCAGGCCAGTGCCTCCTCCAAAGAAATGCCCTTTTCTTTTAAAGGGGCGATGCCGTAACGGTGATTCATTTCGTAAAAGCGGGCGGCCAACTCAGCGGCAGGCTGATCCGAGGTCAGCCCAAGAAAAGCGGACAAAAGCAGCCAGACCCCTTTAAGCTCCTCAATGTCGGCGAGCTGCTCCAGCATGGGAGGGAGAACCAAGGCACAGGTATAACCGTGAGGCAGCTGGAAGCGGCCGCCAATGGGCTGGCATACAGCATGGCCCAAATGGCGCAGGTTCTGGCAGCCGATGGCCATGTTGCTGCCCAAAAGCAGCTTGCCTCTGGCATCTGAATCCTCCGGATTTTCATCCATAACCACAGGCAGAGCCTCCCATACATACCTGACAGCCTGTCCGGCAATGACATCTGTCATGGCGTTCCGCATTTTACCGGTCATGGCCTCCAAAGCGTGGCATAAGGCATCCATGGCACAGGTATAGGTGGTGAAGGGAGAGAGCTTTAAGGTCAGCTCAGGATCCAGAATGACCAGGTCGGTCATTTTAAAACCGCAGAAAAGACCGGATTTTACATGGGTAGCCGTGTTGGTAATGGGACCGCCGGGAGACATTTCGGCACCGGTGCCGGCGGTAGTGGGGATGCAGATAAATTTGATATCATCGGCTGTACTGTCAGGAAACCGGGTGAAAAAATCGGAAACCGGTTCCTGTGTCCGGCTCAGCAGCATGGCAGCACGTGCTGTATCAATACAGGAGCCTCCACCCACAGCAACAACAGCATCAACCCCTTGTCCATAGAGGGCATCTCGGACAGCTTGAACAGCTGTATCCGGAGATTCCGGCACAATAGCGTCACTGGTGATATAGGGAATATCCTTTATAGCATCAAGAATGGGGTCTATGAGTCCGGCAGCCTTTGTACCCTTGCCGTGTACGATGGCAGCTTTTTTTATGCCAAAATCTTTTAGATATTTTTCCAAATTGCGGCTTTCACCCTCGCCGAATACAAGGGTGGGAGCGGGACGCAACGTAAACGCCTGCATACAATCAGCCTCCTGCTTAAATATTTGATATTGCTACAATAGCACGAACGGCTTTCCTTTGCAACCGGAAGAGGCCTGTGGTATACTAAGAAAAATAAAAGCCTGGAGAGGCAGAAAGAGGGCAAGTCCATGATTCCGGGCATTATCACGGTGGATAATCCTGATAAGGAAGAAATCTACCGAAGTCTGGCGGAGGAAAACAAGAAATGTCTCAGCAGCTGCGACGGGCCGATTATTGATTTCCACACGCATACCTTTCCTGCAAGGATTGCTGAGAAGGCCTTGAACCGTTTGTCTGCCAGCGGCGGTATCCGCTATTACAGCGATGGCACCAATGAGGGGCTGCAGCGCAGTATGCGAGATGCCGGTGTAACAAAAAGTGTGGTTCTTCCTGTGGCAACCCATGACCGTCAGCATACGAGCATTAACGATAACGCTATTCAGGTAAATGAGAGAGCGGAGGAAACGGGCATTCTTTCTTTTGGAAGCCTGCACCCGGACAATACCAATTATCGGGAGATACTGTCACTTTTGGACAGCCACGCCATTAAGGGAATCAAGCTCCACCCGGTTTTTCAGGAAGTGGATTTTGATGATATCCGCTATAAGCGCCTGGTTGGTACTGCCTGCGAATATGGGATGATTGTAATAATCCATGCCGGCTATGATGTCAGTTTCCCCGGGCAGGGGCAGGCCACCCCGGAAAAGATTCTGCATGTGCTTGAAGATGTAAGGCCGGATAGGCTGGTTTTAGCCCATATGGGAGGCTGGGACTGTTGGGACGGTGTGGAAAAGCTTTTGGCAGGACGGGATGTTTGGTTTGATACCTCCTATTCGGCCAATTTGGTCCGCGGAACCGATGGCAGCCAGAAGCGCTATCTGGGGGATGAGGAGTTCCTGCGGCTGATTCGACTGCATGGAACAGACCGAATTCTATTTGGCAGTGATAACCCCTGGTGCAGCCAAAAGGAAGCCGTGGAGCTCATTGCCGGATTGAATTTAACCAAAGAAGAGAAGAATGCCATTATGGGCGGCAATGCTGCCGCTTTACTGAAGCTTTGCGTGGGAAAAGGAGTCAGGCCATGATAGAACAGATTTCAATATATACCGAAAACAAAAAGGGGGCCATGAGAAGCCTTCTGGGGACTTTGACCGAGGCTGACATCAATGTGCTGGCTTTTGTCAACAACGACTCAGCAGAATTTGGTACCGTGAGGTTGGTTGTTTCGGACACTGCGGAGGCACTCCGGGTTCTTTCGGAGAAGGGCTATCTCTGCCGCAGCAGCTGGGTGATTGGTGTTGAACTGGACGATAAGCCGGGTGCCCTGCAGAGCTTGCTGGCCGTGCCGGAGCAGATGAACGTGAATGTGAACTACATGTATTTGGGCTATCGACGGGAAAACGGTATGCCCCTCATTCTGCTTTCCTGCGAGGATGTGGACATTGTCAATCAGCGTTTGCAGGCTGCCGGTTATACGGTGTACTGACAGACCGAGACGCTGTAAGAAAAGAGAGGACCGCAAGGCAAAGCCTTGCGGTCCTTGTATTGCTTGGAGTTATACTATGCGATCAGTTGGCAGCTTCGCCTGCGCCGGTTTCCTTGGCAACCAAATTGTCAGCGCCGAACATCTTGCGGAGCTTGGGCTTTTCAATCTTGCCGGTGGCGTTACGGGGAATGGGCATGAAAATAACGGTCTTGGGGCGCTTGTATCGGGGCAAATCCAGACAGAAATCGTTGATTTCATCCTCTGTACAGGACATGCCTTCTTTAATTTCAACCAATGCGGCTGTTTTTTCGCCCAAGCGGGGATCCGGCAGGCCGATAACCGCAACATCCTTAACCTTTTCAAAGGTGCGCAGGAAGTCTTCAATCTGAACCGGGTAGATGTTTTCGCCGCCGGATACAATAACATCCTTCTTGCGGTCAACCAAATAGATGAAGCCGTCCGGGTCCTGCATGGCCATGTCACCGGTATAGAGCCAACCGTCCTTCAGGGTTTCTGCCGTGGCTTCCGGGTTGTTATAGTAACAGGTCATGACACCGGGACCCTTAACGCAGAGCTCGCCAACATCACCCTGGGTGACAATGTTATTGTTTTCATCCACAATTTTGCATTCCCAGCGATAGCCGGGCACACCAATGGCGCCAACCTTGTGGATGTTTTCCATGCCAAGGTGAACACAGCCCGGACCGGTGGACTCAGACAGACCGTAGTTGGTATCGTAATCGTGGTGGGGGAAGTATTCCTTCCAACGCTTAACCAGGGAGGGAGGAACGGGCTGAGCGCCGATATGCATCAGACGCCACTGGTCAAGGCTGTAGTTATCCAGCTTGATGTCGCCGCGGTCCAGGGCATCCAAAATATCCTGAGCCCAGGGAACCAGAAGCCAAGCCAGGGTGCAGTGTTCGTCAGAAATGGCCCGAAGGATAGTATCGGGGCTGGTACCCTTCAGCAGAACGGCCTTGGAGCCGGCAATCAGGCTGCCCATCCAGTGGAATTTGGCACCGGTGTGGTAGAGGGGAGGAATGCAGAGGAAAACATCGTCACGACCGGTGGCGTGGTGCTTCTGCTCCATCTCAGCAGCCTGAATCAGACTTAGGTGTTTGTGAAGAATGGCCTTGGGAAAGCCGGTTGTGCCGGATGAAAAATAAATGGCGCCAAAATCTTCTTCGGTTAGCTTAATGCCGGGGGCCTTGCTGGAGCAGTCAGCAACCATTTCACGATAGCTTTCGGCAAAGGGAGGGCAGCCGTCACCAACATAAATCAGCATGCGGCCCTTGGAAAGGCGTTCAGCATTCCGCTCAATGCGGCCTACGAAGGCAGGGTCAAAAATCAGGCAGCAGGTATCGGCCAGCTCGGCGCAATATAGAATTTCCGAAGCATCATAGCGGAAGTTAAAGGGGACAGCAATGGCACCGGTTTTCAGTACGCCAAAATAAATGGGCAGCCATTCCAGACAGTTGTACATCAAAATGGCAACCTTGTCGCCCTTCTTGATGCCCCGGGACAGCAGCATGTTGGCCATGCGGTTGGCCTTTTCGTCAAAGATGCTCCAGGTGATTTCTCTGCGATAGGGGGCGTTACGGGTGGGCTCAATCAGACTGAATTCCTTCCAGGATACCCGGCGGGTGTCCTTTTCTTCTGGGTTGAGCTCAACTAAGGCTACCTCATCCGGATAGAGGCGGGCATTGCGCTCAAGTACTTCGGTAACAACCATAGAAATCTTATCTCCGTTTCAAACAGCACAGGCTGTGTATTTTTGTCAGAACAGACGCGAATATTATAGTCTTATCGTGAGACTTTGTCCACATAAAAATTCAATGCTTTAAAGCTTTAAAGCAGGAAAAGACAAAAAACTGCCTCAGCGACAAGGCTGAGGCAGGTGGAAGACTTATGACTGGGAGGCAGAACCGCTTCCGGGCTTGCTTCCACTGCGTTTTTTGTTATAGCGTCGATAATTGTTGCTTCGGGGATTCTTTTTGCCCTCGCCGGGTTGGTTGCTGCCCGCTGCAGGGGAACTGTCAGCCTCGGGCTTGGGACGAGCTTGCCTGGGAGCGCCATTGCCGGCGGGACGAGGCTTTTGATTGCCGGGCTTGCCGGGACGGTTCGGTTTGTTCTCGCGGCCGGTCTCCTGTCGGCCTAATTCAGGCGTATCCTGCCCATGGCGGGGCTTCCTGCTCCGCTTGTTCCGATTGTTTCGGCTGAGGTGCTCACCGGCAATTTCCTCAGCAGGCTCCGGCCGGGGTACGGCAACAGAGCCGTCTGCGAAGACAAAGGGGGCTTCCTCTGCCTTGGCGGGCTCCTCCTCCAGTCGGGATTTACGAATCTGGGAGGGGGTAAAGCCGGCTTCCTCCAGGCGGCCGCTGTCACGGGCGGCAATGTATTCGGCACGACGAGCCTTGCCTCCCAAAATCTCCAGCTCATCAAAGGGATAGGTTTTGGGAATGGTATCCGTGCTGTCTTCCAAACGAACCTTGGCATAGCTTCGGAGTAGATTAATAGTCACTACGCTGCCCTTTCCGCCGGGAGTATCAACGAAAGCATCCATTTTAGGGGCTTTTTTTACTAAATCCTCATAGGCCAGCTGTTCGTATTTCAGACAGCACATCAGGCGTCCGCAGGTTCCTGAGATTTTGGTAGGATTCAGAGAGAGCCCCTGTGTTTTGGCCATTTTAATGGACACCGGATGGAAATCATCCAAAAACTGGCTGCAGCAGAAGGGGCGACCGCAAATGCCCAAGCCACCTACCATCTTAGCTTCATCCCGGACGCCAATCTGGCGGAGCTCAATGCGGGTGTGGAAGATACCGGCCAGATCCTTAACCAGTTCACGGAAATCCACACGACCATCGGAAGTGAAGAAGAAAAGAATCTTGGAGCCTTCAAAGTTATATTCAACATCTACCAGCTTCATATCCAGACCGCGGGAGAGAATCTTTTCCTGACAGATGCGGAAGGCTTCCTGCTCATTCTGCTTGTTGTTCTCATAGCGGCGGGTATCCTCTTTTGTGGCAACACGGACAACAGGACGGAGGGGCTGTACAACGGCAGTATCATCCACCCAATGGTTTCCCCAGCTGCAAACAGCATATTCCAGCCCTTTGCTGGTTTCAACGATTACGGCATCTCCGTCGGCAACCTTGCTGCTGCCGGGAGCGAAAAAGTAAACCTTGCCTTTATCTTTAAAGCGTACACTAATTACTTCAGTCAAAATGGTATCCTCGTTTCATCAATTTGCCGGCTGACCGGCGACACAGGCGCTGAGCATGCCAATGCAGTAGCCCGGGGGGAGGTTGTGGCGGCGATAGATTTCGGCTGTATCCAAAGCCCGGTTCAGTACCTGCCAGGCGGAAAAGGAAAGCTTTCCGGCAGCGGCTGCCTGTATGGCTTCTGCTGACAGGGCATCCATAAAATCCCAGAAGGCTTCTTTGCTGTCCTTACCGGAATCCATGCTCTGCAGAAAGGAAACGGCCTCCAGGGAAGAACGTCTCCAGGCAGAAAGAAAGGAGCGGACGGCTTCCCGTGCCAAGTCGGATATCTGCTCTTCTGCTCCGGAAACCCGGAGCTCTCCGCAGCGGGAACGAACGGTGACCAACAGGAGGGAAGGATCCGCAATGGGAATGAGAAAGCTGCAATGAGCCGGCGGTTCCTCCAGGGTCTTTAGAAAAGCATTCTGGGCCGGAGCATTCATAAGCTCTGCCTCATGCAGAATGTAAACCTTGCGGCGGGCATCGTTGGGCACCACGAAGGTATCGGCACACAAATCGCGTATGGTGCTCACCGGAAACACGGTTCGGTTTTCCGGGCGGCGGATATGCAGAATATCCGGATGAATCCCCTTTTCGGCTTTACGGCACTGGGGACAGTGACCACAGGGAACCTCATCCTTCCCGTCACAGACCAAGGCGGTGGCCAGCCGGTTCACGAAATCGGTGCGATCGCTGCCCTCCGGACCAACCACCAGATAGGCGTGGAGCAATCGGTCAGCGGCAAAACGGTTATTCACTTGTACCTTTCCGGTATCCATAGGGTCGAACTCCCCTCTGCAGACCTCTTGCTGTGCATAAAAATACAGAATACATTTTACTATTTTTTGTAGGGCCCGTCAACAGTAACCTTTTTGTATGGCCGGCGAAAGGCGGAAAGGGAAAAGGCCGGGCAGGATTCAGGAGAAAGGGGAGCGGCGCTCCTTGATTCATGCAGCTTTCGGTGATATAATATAAGGCCAACAAGAATCCAAAACAGGAGGACACGCATATGAGCAAAACCCCGTTTTACATAACCACTCCCATTTATTATCCTTCCGATAAGCTGCACATTGGTCATACCTACTGCACGGTAGCTACTGATGCCATTGCCCGCTATAAGCGTCTGCGCGGCTATGATGTCATGTTCCTGACCGGCACGGATGAGCATGGCCAGAAAATTGAGGATAAGGCAAAGGCCAAGGGCGTTACGCCCCAGCAGTTTGTTGACAACATTGTCGCCGGTCCAAAGGGCATTTTGGATTTGTGGAAGCTGATGAACATCTCCAACGATCGCTTCATTCGAACCACCGATGGCTATCACATGGAGGCTGTTCAGAAAATCTTCAAGAAGATGTATGACAAGGGGGACATTTACAAGGGTAAGTATACCGGCATGTACTGCACGCCCTGCGAGTCCTTCTGGACGGAGAGCCAGCTTGTTAACGGCATGTGCCCGGATTGCGGCCGTGAGGTTCGCGCTGCCGAGGAAGAGGCTTATTTCTTCCGCCTTTCCAAATATGCTGAGCCGGTCCGCAGGCTGCTGACGGAAACAGATTTTTTGGAGCCAAAAAGCCGTGTCAATGAGATGGTGCATAACTTCATTGATCCCGGCCTGGAGGACCTTTGTGTTTCCCGCACCAGCTTTACCTGGGGCGTTCCTGTAGATTTTGACCCGGGTCATGTGGTTTATGTTTGGGTAGATGCCCTCTTTAACTACACCACTGCTTTGGGCTTTATGAACGAGCAGTATCAGGACTTTGAGAAATACTGGCCGGCGGACGTGCATATCGTTGGTAAGGAAATCGTCCGTTTTCACTCCATCATCTGGCCTGCCATGCTGATGAGCATGGAGATGCCGCTGCCCAAAAAGGTGTTCGGCCATGGTTGGCTGGTGTTGAATGGTGAAAAAATGAGTAAAAGCCGGGGCAACATCGTTGACCCTTATCAGTTGGCAGAGCGTTACGGGGTGGATGCCCTGCGATTCTTCCTGCTGCGCACCTTCCCCTTTGGCTCCGACGGCAATTTCTCCAATGAACTGCTGATTTCCACCATCAATACCGATCTGGCAAACGACTTGGGCAATTTGGTATCCCGCACCGTTGCCATGGTTATCAAGTATTTCGGTGGACAGCTTCCTGCCGAGAAGGTGGCCGGCGAGCCGGATGAGGAGCTGAAGGCGCTGGCGTTGGAGCTGCGAAGCAAGTACGAGAAAGCCATGGAGGCTTTTGCGCCCCATACTGCTTTGGCAGAGGTTTTTAAGCTTGTTTCCCGTGCCAACAAGTACATTGACGAAACGGCCCCCTGGGTGTTGGCTAAGGATGAGGCCAATAAGCCCCGTTTGGCTGCAGTCATGTATAATCTGCTGGAGTCTATCCGTATGGCTTCCAGCCTGCTGCGGCCCTTCATTCCCGCCAGCTGTGAAAAGATTTTTGCTCAGATTGGTGCTCCCGAAAGCTTGACGGATTGGGAGAATGCCGGGATTTTTGGTGCTCTTCCTGCCGATGTTCAGGTTACTAAGGGAGAAACGCTCTTCCCTCGTATTGATATGGCCAAGGAACTGGCTGAGCTGGAAGCCTTGAATGCCCCTCAGGAGCCAGCAGCCCCTGAGATTCCCCCCATCAGCATTGATGAGTTTTCCAAGGTGCAGATGACCGTCTGCAAGGTGCTGGCCTGTGAAAATGTCAAGAAGAGCGAGAAGCTGCTGAAGTTTACCCTGGATGATGGCAGCGGCAAGCCCCGCCAGATTTTGTCCGGCATTGCCAAGTACTATAAGCCTGAGGAACTGCTTGGCAAGACTTTGGTGGCAGTAACCAATCTGCCTCCCCGCAAGATGATGGGCCAAGAGAGCAACGGTATGATTCTGTCAGCCGAAAAGGATGGCAAGCTGAACCTGCTCATGCTGGAGGATTCCATTCCTGCCGGTGCTCAGCTCTGCTGATTGCCTTGTGTTAAAAGCTTCAATTCCGGCGCATCCAAACGCCGGAATTGTTCTATATGGATGAAAAAGAAGGAGCGTTGCATATGTTAACTGTTCGCATGGGTAAAACCGGATTGGTTGTAAGCAAAAACGGCTTCGGCGCCTTGCCTATTCAACGCATCAGCAAGGCAGAAGCTGTCTATTTGCTGCAGAAGGCATTTTATAACGGCATCAATTATTTTGATACGGCTCGCTATTATACCGATAGCGAAGAAAAGCTGGGGGCTGCCTTTGCCTACACCCGGGATAAAATTATAATCAGCACAAAAACCGGTGCTCAGACGGCGGAAGACTTTTGGAAGGATCTGGAGACCAGTCTGACCAAGCTGAATACGGACTATATTGATATTTATCAGTTCCATAACCCGGCCTTCTGCCCCCGCCCGGGAGGCGAGGACGGCCTTTATGATGCGGCCCTGGAGGCCAAGAAGCAGGGTAAAATCCGCCACATTGGTATTACCAACCATCGTCTGGCGGTGGCAGAAGAGGCCATTGCTTCCGGCCTGTATGAAACCCTGCAGTTTCCTTTCAGCTATTTGGCAGGAGAGCCGGAACTGAAGCTGGTGGAGGAATGCCGCAAGGCCGATATGGGCTTTATTGCCATGAAGGGCTTGGCCGGCGGTTTAATTCATCACTCTGCCTCCGCTTATGCTTTTATGGCTCAGTTTGACAATGTTGCCCCGATTTGGGGCGTTCAGAGGGAAAGTGAGCTGGACGAGTTCCTGGCCTACCAGACCTGCCCGCCGGAACTGACCGGAGAAATCAAGGACCGCATTGAAGCCGACAAGCAGGAGCTGGCCGGTGATTTCTGCCGCGGCTGCGGCTACTGCATGCCCTGTCCTCAGGGAATTCAGATTAACAACTGTGCCCGCATGAGCCTGATGCTCCGCCGTGCACCCTCAGCTGCCAACCTGACCCCGGAAATGCAGCAGGAGATGAAGAAGATTGAAACCTGTCTGGAGTGCGGCCAGTGCAAAGCCAAATGCCCCTACGGTCTGGATACCCCTGCCCTTCTGAAGAAGAATCTGGAAGATTATAAGGCCAATTTTGTCCCCAATCTGTAAGAGACAGGCTGATACAACCAGCCAAAAACGGAAAAGCATCCGTTTTTGGCAGAGTCTTTTTTCTGCAATTTGCGGTAGTAATTTATATTTTTTTCCCTTATAATTGACAGCAGGGAAGGGTCCCTTTTGACTAATAACATATAGGAGGAAGCTTTATGTTTTACGAAACGGAAAAAAATGACCACGGTCTGGCAAGACCTCCCTTTAAATCCATAGCTGTACCTCGTCCCATTGGCTGGATTTCCACCCTGGATGCAGACGGCCGTCCCAATCTGGCTCCATACAGCCAGTTTACCAATGTGACCTTTGATCCTCCCTATATTTTGGTTTCTGTTAACACTACGCCGGAAAATAAGCGGAAGGATACCACTAACAACATTGAACGCACCGGTGAGTTTGTACATAACATGGTTACCTATGACCTGATGGAGAAGATGAACATCACGGCGGCTCCCTTCCCTCCCGGCGTGGATGAATTTGAGGAAGCAGGTCTTACCAAAGCCGAATCCGTTTTGGTTAAGCCCTATCGCGTTGCCGAATCTCCGGTTCAGCTGGAATGCAAGTATGTTCAGACCATCCGCCTGCCCGGAACTAGCTGCGTAGGTTCTGCGGATATTATCATTGGCAAGGTAGTTGGTGTCCACATCAAGGACGAGTTCATTATGGACGACGGCAAGCTGGACATGTTGAAGATCAAGCCTTTGGCTCGCATGGGTTACAGCGATTACACCTATGTAGACAAATTGATTACGGTTGAGCCTTCGGCTGCTGCCGGGGACAGCGGTGACCGTTCTCTCGGCTTGGAAGGTGCCACCGGCGCTTTCAACAAGTAAACGATAATACATATCCCCCCTGCAGGGTGGGCTTCTCTTGAACGATGCCCGGCTGCAAGGGGGATATTTGTTTCTTTATTTCTGAGGACCGAAGTCGGCTTCACAGCCGGACAAGCGGGCTACCTCGTAAATGTGGGAGGGGCCACTGATGTTGCGGTCATCAATTACCCGGAAGGTTCTGGCCTTGGGATCCGGCAAAAGGTCAAAGAAAAGCTTGTTGGCGCCGGCATCAATGGCGGCCAGATTGGCCGTAGGATCGGACAGGCCTTTTTTCAGGTCCGGGCCGGGTTGAGTAGCTGTAATATCAATGTCCGGCATCATAATCCGAAGCAGTGTAATTTCCCGGTAAAGCTTATCCAAAGAACCGCGGGGACCTTCGGCAGCCAGCGGGGTACCAACGGCAGGCATGTAGGGGATGACCGGCGCCCAGCAGATATCCAGTTCCTTCATAAGCAGAATATCCTCTGCCAATTCCTGCAGGCTTTGGCCGGGCCAGTCGATGATGTTGCCGGAGGCCAGCTTCAGCCCTGCCTTTTTTACGGCGGCAATGGCTTCCATGCGCTTGTCAAAGCTGGTGGAGGGATTCAGCCGATTGAAGCTGTCTGGATTAGACATTTCAAATTTTACAACGTATTCCTCAGCACCGGCGGCCTTTAGCTCCGAATACTGGCTTTCGGTGTATTCACCGCAAGCCAAACTGACGGAGATGCCGTCACCGGACAAGGCGGATACAATCTGCAGCAGCTTGCCAAAACCATATTTGGGGTCTTCGCCGGAAACCAGAAAAACCCGACGGAAACCGGTTTGGGCGGCATTTCGGCAGCTTTCCACAACCTCTTCCGGGCTTAGACGGAAACGGGGCAGGGAAGCATTGCCTGCCCGCATGCCGCAGTAGTGACACATGTTTTTGCAGACATTGCTGTAGCCCATAAGAGCGGAAATTTTAAGCCTGTTACCCAAAACCTCCTGCCGCTTGGCGGCAGCCAGAGGGAGAATGTCCTCCCGGAAGCGCTCTTCCGGAAGGGAGAGAATTTCCGTTAGTTCAGATAGATGATTCAGATTCATGCTTTAAGTCTCCTAAGTGCAGAAGTCTTCCACCCAGGGCCGCTGCTTCTTCCCGGTTATGGGTAACGCAAAGCAGGGTTTTCCCGGTGGTGTGAGCTTGAATATAGCGGATAACCTGACTGCGCAGAGCCGGATCCAGCCCCTTGAAGGGCTCGTCCAGCAGAATCAGGTCGGCCCCGCAGCATATGGCCCGGGCAATGGCTACGCGGCGCTTCATGCCGCCACTGTAATCCCGAACCGGTTTGTTCATACTGCCGTCCAGTCCCAGTTCCTTCAGATGGGAAAGGATTTCCTGCTTGCTGACCGATTTTCCGGTAACCATGCGAACATTGCTTACAGCGGAAAAATCTTCACACAAGCGGTCTTCCTGAAAAACAAAGGCGATTCGATCCGGGCGACCGGATATTTGGCCGCTATCCGCTTGCATAAGGCCGGCAATTACATTCAGCAGGGTAGTTTTGCCGGAGCCGGACTGCCCATCCAAACATGTGACAGAGCCGGCCGGCAGAGTCAGGCTTATGTCAGACAGAACGGGAATGCCGTTAAAGGACTTAAAAATATGAGACAGGATACAGTCAGTCATAGCTTTTCTACCCCGGCGAAGGCCCGTTTCAATAAAAACAGAAACGCTTTCTCCAGTACAATGCTGAGCAGAATAATGAGAATGGTCCAGGCAAACAAATCAGCGGTCATGAAATAGACCTTGGATTCGTACAGCATTTCACCAATGGAACCGTCCACCCCGCCAATTACCTCCGCGGCGACAC
>JAKSQI010000149.1 GCA_024404215.1 Oscillospiraceae bacterium | reverse complement strand
CGCCGTAAGCCATGTTGGCATGGAGGAAGAAATAGTCGGTAATCAGCTGGGCCTTGTCCATGTCCAGCTTGCCCTCTTCCAGATCCTTTTTCAGGAAAGGCCAGGTCAGCTGGTCCAAACGGCCGAAGGAGGGGGCCGGATACATATTCTCCTCAAAAATGAAGAGCTGGTAAAGCATCATCAGCTGCAGGGCTTCCCAGTAGCTGTTGGGGGTGTTGGTGGCAATGTTGCGCAGACCGGCGGACATCATCTCCAGCTCGCCCTTGCGCTGGGCGTCGCTGCAGCCGGCGGCCTTTTCGGCGCAGAGGTCGGCATAGCGGTTGGCCAGAACCGTAAAGGCATCACACATGATGATAACGCCTTCGTAGAAGAGGTTTTTCCGGACATCAATGCCCATGAGATTGTACTTGTGCTCCGCAACCCAGTCCGCAGCCATTTTGCGGATTTTGCCGATGCCCCAGCCCAGCAGACGGGGATAGCCCGGGGTCAAATGGCCGGCAGTCATCATCATGACGGGAGCACCGGGGACATTTTTGCAGACCTCCAGCTTGCAGAACTCATCGTAGCCCTCGGGCATCCAGGAGTTGGCGATGGAGGTTACGGTGCGGGTCTTCCAGTAGTCGGTAATGCCCTGCAGGGCCTTCACGTCATCCGGGTGAACCATGAATTTCAGCATTTCATCGGAGGGACTGTGATAGTAGCCGTCTTCCTGGACATCGCCCCAGGAACCGCTGCCCACAAGCCAGGGAATCCAGCCGCCGCCGTCCCATTCGGGATGGGGACCGGAACCGGCAAAGCTCTTACCCCGGTTGGATACGAACAGACAGTCATCCTCTACGCGAAGGGTCATTTTGGAGCAAACGTCATACAGCGCGCGGCAGCGCTTAATGAGGGGAACAACACACTCGTTTTTTTGATAAGACTCCGTAACAATCAGCGCGATTTCCGAGTCCGGAATAAACACGCGGTCACGTACCCGCTGGTGGTACTCTTCTACGCGGGGAGCAACAGCACGAAATTGATACATAAATACCTCCATTACGTTTTGTTCACAGAACAGTTTTATACTGCTACTTATATCACTGAACAGGGGAGATGTCAATCAACGGAACAGAACTGAAAAATGCAACGAATCGTGCTTTCATGCCGTTTTTGTATGAGGTGATAACGCCTCTGCGGAAGTGGTAGCGGTTAAGTAGTAAACAGGCATATCCTTTAGTCAGTATGCCAAGGAAAATAATGTTTTACATAGCTGTTTTTTACTTGTCAGCCGAGATAAAATAAGGTACAATCAAAGCATAAGAAGCATGAGATACTGGGGGTTCAGGCCCCCGTAGTTCAGGCCTCTTCACAGATAAGTGGATTAATAAATTCAACCATACACACATCTTTTAGGAGGAAAAACCATGAGCTGGACCCTGAGACCCCTAAGTGACCGTGTAAGCAGAATGCGTGCCGATTATCGCGATTTGGCACCCTCTATCTGCACGGCCCGTTACAGAATTTTGACCGAGTTCTACATGAATCACCCCGAACTCAACGGCATTCTTCGCCGCGCTAAGGTCATGAAGGAAATTTTTGAGAAGCTGCCTATCCGCATCGGCGATGAGGAGGTTATCGTAGGTAACCAGTCTGCTATGTGGCGCGGCGGTGCCCTCTATCCTGAAAACTGCGTATCCTTCATCAAGGACGAGGTTGCTTCCGGTACTATCCGTACCCGCGAAATTGACCCTTATCAGATTTCTGATGAAGACATGAAGTACATCGGTGAGACCATCGATTACTGGCTCAAGGGCGAAAGCACCTATGCCAAGACTGCTGCTTACTATCCCGAGCAGTATGCTGAGCATGACTTCAATGGTGTTACCATGGTTGGCCGTATGTGCATCAGCGATACTCCCGTTGGTCACTTTGCTACCGGCTATGACAAGGTTATCCGTGTTGGTCTGGGCGCCATCCGCGCGGATGCCATTACCCGCCAGCAGAACATTCTGGATACCTTCATGCAGGGTAAGGACAACGAGAAGTACAACTTCTACCGTGCTGTTGAAATTGTTTGCGACGGCATGATTACCTTTGCCAAGCGTCATTCCAAGCTGGCCGCTGAGAAGGCTGCCGTTTGCACGGATGCCAAGCGTAAGGCTGAACTGGAAAAGATGGCTGTTGTTCTGGACAACATCTTTGAAAAGCCCTGCCAGAACTTCCACGAGGCTCTGCAGTACCTGTACATGTATCAGACCTGCCTCTGCCTGGAAGCCAACATGCACGGTATCACCTTCGGCCGTGTTGACCAGTATCTGGGCGATTTCGCTGAGCGTGACATCGCCAACGGCGTTCTGACTGCTGACGAAGCTCAGGAACTGATGGATATGTTCTACCTGAAGGTTGCTGAGATGAACAAGCCCTGGTCCTTCGGCGCTACTCAGTCTGCTCCCGGTTATACCTCCGGCCAGATGATGAGCATGGGCGGCGTAGACAAGAACGGCAACGACGCTTCCAACGTAGTAACCTACATGATGCTGCAGTCCGTCAGCCGTCTGGTTCTCCACGATCCCCCGCAGTCTCTGCGTATCCACAAGAATACTCCTCCCGAGCTGTGGGAGGCTGCTATCGAGACCACCAAAATCTGCGGCGGTCTGCCTACCTTTGAGAACGATGATGTTATCATTCCCGCTCTGATGAAGAACCGCGGCTTCTCTCTGGAGGATGCCCGCAACTATACCCCCATCGGCTGCGTAGAGCCCGGCGGCTGCGGTATGGACTGGCCCGCCTGCGGCGGTACCGGCTCCGTTTCCTACTTCAACATGCCTAACGTTGTATGGCAGGCCATCAACGATGGTTCCGTTCCCTCTGCCCTGAAGTTCGGCGAAGGCCGTGAGGCTGAGGCAACTAAGCATCGTACCGGTCTGGCTACCGGCCATCTGTATGAGATGACCTCCTTCGAGCAGGTTATGAGCGCCTTCATCCGTCAGATGAACTTCTTCCTGCGTTGGCACATCATCATCATGAACAACGCCGAATACACCACCCGTGAGCTGCTGCCTCTGCCTGTAGTATCCTGCTCCATGGGCGGCTGCATGGAATCCGGTAAGGACGTTATGTGGGGCGGTGCCAAGTACAACGCCTGCGGTCTGCCCGGTGTAGGCCTGTCCAATGCTGTTGACTCTCTGTTTATGATTAAGCACCTCTGCTTTGACACCAAGAAGTGCACCACCCGTGAGCTCTACGATGCTCTGATGAACAACTGGGAAGGCTACGAAGAGCTCCAGCGTTACATCAAGAGCAGCGAGCTGCACTATGGTAACGGCAAGCCCGAGGTTGATGCCATCGCTCAGCTGATTACCGACGAGTATGCCAACACCATCAACTCCGTAACCAACGCCCGTGGCCAGAAGTGGGCAGCCTCCATGTTCCCCGTAACTGCCAACGTCATGTTCGGCATGATGACTGCCGCTACTCCCGATGGTCGCAGCGCCGGCGTGCCTCTGGCTGACGGTATTTCTCCCGTACAGCAGATGGATAAGAATGGCCCCACCGCCATTGCCGTATCCTGCGCCTCCTGGGATCAGACCAAGTATCCCGGCGGTACTCTGATGAACATGAAGTTCAGCCCCTCCTGCATCCAGGGCGACCAGGGCATTGTTAAGCTGACCAACCTGATCCAGACCTATTTTGAAATGGGCGGTATGGAAATCCAGATTAACGTTATCTCCGCTGAGACCCTGAGAAACGCTCAGAAGGATCCTGAATCCTACAAGAACCTGGTTGTTCGTGTTGCCGGCTTCTCCGCTTACTTCGTTGAGCTGCACATCACCGGTCAGAACGACCTGATTTCCCGTACCGAGCTGTCCATGTAAGGTATAACTCAACAGCCCGTGCCTTTAGGGCAGTGTTCATAAAACAGTAATACTGAAAAAATGAGCACTGTCACT
>JAKSQI010000148.1 GCA_024404215.1 Oscillospiraceae bacterium | reverse complement strand
CAGGGGAACGTTAGCCTCAGCGCCGGTGTGCAGAGTAGCGGGCTGGGTAACAGTGGTGGCGGTGTTGCCGGCGAAGACGGGCTCGGTATCGGGAACAATCAGGTTAGCAAAGGTAGGACCTTCGATGTTGTATACGCTGCCCTGAGCAATGTATACGGTGCAGGGGTCATTCTCCTTAACAAACTTGAAGTTCTCGTTCAGAACATCAGCATTGAAGGGCTCCATATCGTAGGTCTCGGGATCCATGAAGTAGTACAGGTCACCATCGTTATAGCTGTACTCCATAGTGCGGCGCTCGATGGTAGCTTCATCGAACTTGGCAGTGGGGTTGAAAGAGGTTTCAGTAACAGCACCGGTAACAACATTCTTCATCTTGGTACGAACGAAGGCAGCGCCCTTGCCGGGCTTAACATGCTGGAATTCAACAACCTGCATGACCTGACCGTCCATAACAAATACCTTGCCGTTTCTAAAATCGCCTGCGGTAATAGTAGCCATATTAATAACATCCTCCTGAATTGAATTCACAAAATAACAGTGTAATTATATGAGATTTTTCCGGATATTGCAACAGAAAAATCAAAGAATACATAAATCTTTTGGTAAGCCGGTAATATTCTCACATCCGCCCTCGGTTACAATTAAAACATCCTCAATGCGCAAACCGAATTCGCCGGGCAAATAAACCCCGGGTTCAGCAGATATAACTGCTCCCACAGGCAGCAGCATGGAAGAGCCCGGCCCTACCGAGGGCGCCTCATGAATATCCCTGCCAAGGCCGTGGCCAAAGCTGTGGGTAAAGCGGCCGGCATAGCCCGACCGGTGGAGATATTCTCTGGCAGCGGCATCCGGCACCGAGGCCTTTATCCCGGCTTTGACGCAGGCAATTCCCAGCCTTTGTGCTTCCAGCACGGCAGCATAAGCCCGTTTCATATCTTCCGTAGGTTGGCCCAGGCAAAGAGTTCGGGTGGTATCAGAACACCAGCCTTCGTACTTTACGCCAAAATCAATGGTGACAAAGCCCTTACCCAGCTTATAATCCCCCGGCATGCCATGGGGCAATGAACTCCGTTTGCCTCCCAGTACAATCGGATCAAAGGAGCTTCCCTCTGCTCCGTTTTTAAGAAAACGGTACACCAGCTCCGCAGCCAGCTCTCTTTCCGTAATGTCGGCAGTAATCAAGGGCAGAACCTGCTGAAAGGAAAGCTCTGCGATTTGTTGGGCTCTTTTCATGCAGGCCAGCTCCGCCTCATTTTTTACCAAACGTGAACGGCTAAAAAGGCTCTGGGCCGGTATAAGCTCAGCCTCCAGCTTTTCCTGCCACATAAGGTAATCCAAAACGGACAATTCTGCCTCCTCAAACCCCAACCGTGGCTTTTGTTTTTCAGGCAGGACCTCCCGAATGCACAGGCTATAGCTCTTTCCGGCAGTGACTTCCTCAACGGTCATATGGCTTATGGCAGCTCTTGCTGCTTCCCCGTAACGGCCGTCTGTCAGAAAAAGGGCACGATGCGCTGTTAAAAACACAAGTGCATCCTGACATTCAAAGCCGGACACATACGCCACATTAGTCTGTCCGGTAATCAGCAGGCCATCCAGCCCGTTCTCCTGCAGCAGCTGCTGCATTTCTTCCACATGATTCATACCAGCCAGCTCTCTCACGAGGATGAGGATTCATCCCGCTGAACGCTTTTGATGTACTTTTCCACCTTACTGCGGGGATTCATGGTTTCATGGCCGCAGCCGGTGCACTTAAGCTTAAAGTCTGCACCAACACGCAGCACCTGCCAGGTAAAACAGCCACAGGGATGCTTTTTCTTCATGGTAAGAATATCTCCGACCCGAATATCCACAGTCACCCTTCCTTTCCCTTTATGGCGTCCCAATACTTTTTGGCCGCCTGCTCCGTTTTATTATCGCCGTACTCGTAGTAGCAGGTACCTGCCAACGCATCCGGCAGATACTGCTGTGCCACATAATGGTTGGGGAAGTCATGGGGATATACATAGCCCTGCTCCCGCTCCATCCCGGTAGAGTCTGCGTGCTTGTTCTGCAGATGGCGGGGAATGCTTCCGGTCTTACCGGCCCGGATATCATCCATGGCCGCATACAGGGCGTTGTGGGCCGTGTTGGACTTGGGGGCCGTTGCCAGCAGGACAACCGCATCGGCCAAAGGCAAGGCAGCTTCCGGATAGCCCAGTGCCATGGCAGAATCTACACAGGCCTTGACGATGGGAATAGCCATGGGATAGGCCAGCCCAATATCCTCCGCCGCAATCACCTGTAGGCGGCGGCAGGGCGAAATCAAATCCCCGGCCTCTACCAGGCGGGCCAGATAGTGAATCGCCGCATCCGGGTCTGATCCCCGAATGGATTTCTGCAGAGCGGAAATGATGTCGTAATGCTCATCCCCTGCACGGTCGTAGCGCATGGCACTTTTCTGAGCAGCCAGCTTGGCATCCGCTAAAGAAACCTCAGCCCCTTCTCCCCGGCTGACAGCGGCTGAAGCCAGCAGCTCTACGGCATTCAGCCCTTTGCGGACATCTCCTCCGCAAGCGGAGGCAATATAGCGTAATGTTTCCTCGGCAACCAGCAGTTCCTGCTCCAGGCGCTGCCCAGCCAGGCGGAACCCCCTTTCAATGGCAGGCAGAACATCTTCCGCCGTCAGGGCTTTAAACTCAAAAACCGTGCTGCGGCTGAGAACTGCATTGTATACATAAAAGTAGGGGTTTTCGGTAGTGGCTGCTATTAGGGTAACCTTGCCGTTTTCCATGAATTCCAGCAGAGATTGCTGCTGTTTCTTGTTAAAGTACTGAATCTCGTCCAGATAAAGCAGAATTCCGTTAGGAGCCATAAAGGTATCAACATCATTGATAACGGCCTTAATATCCGCCACACCTGCCGTGGTAGCATTCAGTCGGTAAAGGGCCCGGCCTGAGGATTTGGCAATGATATTGGCTACCGTGGTTTTCCCGCAGCCCGAGGGGCCATAAAATATCATGTTGGGAATGTTTCCACTTTCAATAATACGGCGAAGAAGACCGCCCGGCCCCAGAATATGCTTTTGGCCGCACAGCTCGTCTAAGGTTTCAGGACGGATTTCATCCGCCAAAGGTCGATACATAAGAGCCCCTGCCTTTTTCATAATATCTTAATCACTATTATAAACGGTAATCCTTGCATTTTCAATATAACCACCTTTGTGATATAATGATACAGACTGGAGGCGATTCTATGAAAACAAAAGAAGAAGCGGCCCGAATTGTGGCTTTGCTGGAACGGGAATACCCTGATGCAACCTGCTCTCTGATATATGAGAAGGATTACGAGCTGCTCTTTTCTGTCCGTCTGGCTGCCCAGTGCACCGACGAGCGGGTGAATCAGATTACCCCGGCCCTGTTTGAGGCCTTCCCCACTCTGCAGGCTTTTGCAGATGCAGAACCGGAAGAGGTTGAGCCCTACGTGCGCTCCTGCGGCTTTTTCCGTGCCAAAGCCAAGGACATGGTTCTTGCCGCCCGAATGCTGCTCAGCAACTATGGCGGAAAGGTTCCCTCCACCATGGAGGAGCTGTTAAAGCTGCCCGGTGTTGGGAGAAAAACAGCAAATTTAATATTGGGTGATATCTATCAGGCCCCGGGGTCAGTGGTGGTTGATACCCATTGCATTCGCCTCTCCAATCGCATCGGCTTCGTTAATGTGAAAGAGCCGGCAAAGATTGAGCCCGTGCTGCGTTCTGTCCTCCCCCCCGAAAAATCCAGCGATTTCTGCCATCGCATTGTCATCCACGGACGGGTGGTCTGTCACCCTCGCAAGCCGGATTGCATCAGCTGCTGTCTGCAGGAAGAATGTGACTATGCCAAAGAAGCTACCATGGATACAAAAATGAAATAATTGTATGCAAAAAGTGATTTGACCTGCCCTCTTCTTGGGTGATACAATCA
>JAKSQI010000147.1 GCA_024404215.1 Oscillospiraceae bacterium | reverse complement strand
GAAGAGCAGTGGGCCGACAACACCGCCGGTACCATGTCCAAGTACTTCGGCTTCTGTGTTGACACCACTCCCATGGCAAACGAGATGACCGCTGTTCAGAACGTTATCGACCAGTATCAGCCCCAGCTGCAGTCCGGTCTTGTAGAGCCCGAATCCATTATGGAAGCTTACAAGAAGGATCTGAAGGATGCTGGCGTTGATGTTATCGTTCAGTTCTACCAGGATGCTTTGAATGAGTTCCTTGGCAAATAATACGTAAAGTCATTTTTCTTTCCTTATAATTAGGGGGGCCAGGCTTTTTGCCTGGTCCCTCTTCTTTTGCCTATGTAGGAAATAGTTATTAATATAGCTTGCACAAGCCTGTTCTCCCCTTTTTGTATGACCCAACAGATTCTTTGTGAAATCTTTGATATAGGTTGACGCCATTCTTTTTTAGTTATATTAATTAAATATAAAAATAATTTGTTTCCTTTTTTGTTTATTATTACATGGGCTCACCCGGTACTACCCGGTTACGCTATAAATTTTTAAGGAGGAAAAACAATGAACACCAAAAAGTTGCTCGCACTGCTGCTGGCTTTCATCATGATCGCCGGTATGCTCGCAGGCTGCGGTTCCAGCAATTCTGAAACCGTTGCTCCTGCAGAAAAGCCCGCCGCTGAAGCTGCTGAACCTGCCGAAGAAGCAGAAGAAGCAGAAGAGGCAGAGGACGAGGAAGTCTTTACCCGTTTCGATGATCTCGAGACCGTCAACATGGTTATGATGGCCTGGGGCGCATGGGACGGCGTTAAGGAAGTTGAAGAAGAAGTGAACAAGATCACCGAAGCTGAGATCAACGTTCACGTCAATGTCACCCAGATTCCCATCTGGCAGTATGGTGACCAGGTTGGTCTGATGCTCGCCGGCGGCGAATCCATCGACCTTATGATGTGCGGCGCTGGCGGCGCTACCGGCTTCCTGACACTGGCTTCCAACAACCAGCTCATGGATATTAAGGACATTCTTCCCGTATATGCTCCCGGTATTATGGAGCTGATGGCAGATCCCGCGCACAACTACATGCCCGCTAACAACATGGATGGCAAACAGCTTGCTGTTCCCGCCCTGCGTATGTACACCACTGCTGAGTGGATCTTCATGCGCCGCGACATTCTGGAAGCACTTGACCTCACTGAACAAGCAGACGCAATCGACAGCTGGTCCGACCTGGAAGAAGCGCTGAAGGTTGTAAGAGATGCACAGCCTACCCTTCCCGCAGAGCTCCAGACCAACTGTGTCCTTGGTCAGCAGAACAGCAAGGGTATTTACCTCTCCATCAACGGTTGTGACTTCTCCGCTGATGCCTGGGCAGATAACAAAGCAGAAGACTATCTCGGCTCTATGTACATGGGCTGCGATCCCGAGACCGACACCGTATACTTCAACTACACCACTGATGCAGCAATTGAGCACTACAACATGATGCGTAAATGGGCTCAGGAAGGTCTCCTGTACCCCGATGCTCCCACTTCCACCGATTATTCCGATAATATGTGCGCAGCCGGTATGTGCTTTGCATATCCCTGCAACGGTGAATATGGCTGCGCAGCTGAAAAGAGCAAGACCACTGGCTATCCTCTGATGGCTAAGAAGGTTGCTGGCTTCCCCATCACCACCGCATATCCTCAGGGCTGGAGCTGGGCAGTTCCTGTAACTGCTGAAAATCCCGAAGCCGCAGCAGCTGTTCTGAACCTGATGTACACCAACAAGGATGTTGAAAACCTGTTTGTATGGGGTATTGAAGGCAGAGACTATGCTGTGAATGAAATCGGCGAAGCATACCGCCTGGAAGATACCTGCAAGTACCAGGCAATTGAGTTCTTCTACGGCAACCAGTTCAATGCTCACGGTTCCGTTGGTCAGGGTGCTACCATCCGTGAAGAACAGTGGGCCGACAACACCAGCGGCAGAATGTCCAAGTACTTCGGCTTCTGCGTTGACACCACTCCCATTGCAAATGAAATGACTGCTGTGCAGAACGTTATCGACCAGTACCAGCCTCAGCTGCAGTCCGGCCTTGTTGATGCAGCTTCCATTATGGATGCTTACGAGAAGGATCTGAAGGATGCCGGTGTTGATGTTATCGTTCAGTACTACCAGGATTCTCTGAATGCTTGGCTTGGCAAATAATCGGATAGAACCGGTTATTATTCTCAACTAAATGTTACGGGAGTCAGACGCAAGTCTGACTCCCCTTTTTATGCTCATGTATTAGTAAAGCCGGGATGCAGATCCGCATCCCGGCTTTATTATATTCAATATTCTGTTTATTCTACCCAAAGCTTTTCCGCGTAGGGATAAAACGGCTCAGGAAGTTCAAAGCTGGTGGTCAGCTTAACTACTCTGCCCTCGTTGGAAGCCTGCTCAAAGCAATTCTGAATATCAACAATATGTGCTGCCATCTCGCCGCTTGCCAGGTGAGGTCTGCCTTCGGCAATGGCGGCCGCCATTTCGGCCGCGGCAACACCGCGCATATTATCGCTGCCCTTGTAGATCAGGGGCTGCTCCTCGTAGTATTTCAGTTTGCCGGGTCCGTAAAGCATGCCAAGACGGTCCATATAGTCGGGGCGGGAGTCCATATCCTCGCCATATTCAACGCCCTTAAACAGTTTTACCGGGCCGCCGGTTCCATTGGGATGCGGAACTGTGATCATGCCCTTTGTACCATAAATTTCAAGGTGCGGCAGCTGCGTATACCAGGTATCAAAGCTCATGTTAATGTTGCCAAACACGCCGTTCTTCATCTTCATAACGCCAGCATAATGAGTCGGAATAGGAACCGTTACCATCTGACCCTTCACCGGGCGCGTGGGGAAGCCGGTTTTGGTGTAGCAGAACACTTCATCCACCGGGCCAAGGATAGAAACCAGTGCCGTGAGGAAGTAGGGGCCCATATCACGCATCGGCCCGCCGCCGGGCTGGTAGTAAAACATGGGAGAGGGATGCCAGTGCTCGTGGCCAGGGGTGCAGAAGTTGGCAGTAAAGCCAATAAGGTCGCCGATTGCTCCGTCGTCGATCAGTTTACGAACGGTCTGGATGCCAGGTCCAAGGAAGGTATCAGGTGCATCCGATACCCGCAGGTTCTTTTCTTTTGCCAGGCGAAGAATATCCGGTGTTTCCTCATTATTCAAAGCCAGCGGTTTTTCGCAATATACGTGTTTTCCGGCATTCAGGATTGCCATGTTCAGCTGGTAGTGAACGGCCGGGATCGTAAGGTTAAGAACAATATCTACCTCGGGGTCCGCCAGCATATCCTCGTTGGTATATGCCCGCTTTAGGCCGTATTTTTCTTTGGTTGCCTCAGCCTTATCCATGTACAAATCACTGCAGGAAACCACTTCCACGTTGTTAAAGTGGTTCTGAAGATTGGTGATGTAAATGTTACAGATTTCTCCGCAGCCCATTACACCGATTCGCATTTTTTCCATGGCTTTCCTCCTGATTTCATATTTTTTATTCGTTAAATTAAATATTAAACTTTTACGGTTGCGCTGTCAATACATTTTACGCTATAATCTATTCAGGCCGCTGCTCTTCTTAGGATTTCAAACAGATGATACGAAGGAGTAATTATTATGAAAAAGCTAAATGACAGTTTTCAGATTCGAAACACCCGGATCAAAAACCGCATCTGCCTGCCCCCAATGGTAGTATGCACTTCTGATGACTCCGGCCTTACTCCGCAAAAAACTGTTGATCGGTACCGCTTGTTTGCCCGCGGAGGAGCCGGTCTCCTGATTCAGGAAGCCACCTGCGTAACCAAAGAGGGCCGCCTCGCGAATCGTCAGCTTGGTATTTGGGAAGATGCGCAAATTCCCGGCTTAAAGCAGATCACCGATGCAGTTCATGCCGAAGGTGGAGTGATCGTAGTTCAGATCCATCATGCCGGCGTTGTTGGTGTTTCAGAAGCTCCCTA
>JAKSQI010000146.1 GCA_024404215.1 Oscillospiraceae bacterium | reverse complement strand
CCAATGGTGCCGATGCCGCAGTAGGCATCAATAACGCTGCTTTCGGCGTTGAGCTTGGCGTATTCCATGGCCAGATTGTAAAGCTTTTCCGTCTGAACCGGGTTAATCTGATAAAAGGAACGAGGGGAAATGCGGAAGGTCAGGCCGCAGAGGGTATCCTCAATGTAGCCCTTACCGTAGAGCACCTCTTCCCTGTCACCCAAAACCAAATTGGTGGCCTTGCTGTTGATGTTCAGCACCAGGGTGGTAAGTTCGCGATGCAGCTCCAGCAGAGCCTTGGTAAACTGCTTTTTCATGGGGAACATGCCGGAGGCCCCCACCAGCACCACCATGACCTGTCCGCTGCTGAAGCCCCGGCGAACCAGAACATGCCGCAGGAAGCCCACCTCGGTATCCTCGTCATACACCCAGATTTTAAACTTAGGCAGCATATTACGAATATCCACAATAATGGCATCGGCGGTGGCATCTTCAATCATGCAGCTGTCCACCGGCACAATGCGATGGCTGCCGGACTGATATACGCCGGAAATGATTTTGCCGCTGCGCAGGCGGCCAAAGGCTGCCTGAACCTTGTTGCGGTAATGGTAAGGGTCCTTCATGCGGACAATGGGCTCCACATGGCCAAAATCCCCCAGCAGGGAAATGGCCCGGCCCTGCTTCCACTGCAGCTGCCGCTCATAGGTCATGTTCTGAAGCTGGCAGCCCCCGCACTTGGAGGCCAGCTTGCAGGCACCGGGATTGGTACGATTGTTTGAAGTCTGTGACATAACAGTTGCTCCTGTCTGAAAAAGAATCCGCATTCCTGCGGTTATGGTTGGGTTATGGACAGCGTTTGCTTGACCATACGAAGAAAAACGGTTTTTTCAAAAACCTTGTCCTTCCGATGGCTGACAACAAACCAGTCGGTATCAATGGAGGCCAGTTCCTTCAGCATGGCCGTTGCCTTGGAAGGGTCCGGCTCTCCCCGGGGATAAATCAGGTCCCCCAGCAGGGTATATTCCCGATTGACGGTTAGAATCAGGCTACCGTTTTCATGAACAGAGGGGCAGCGCCTCAATTCCAGCAGCGGGCCGTCCTGAATGAGGATTCTATCCTCCGAAAGGGTCTCCCCCTGTTTCAGAAGCTGCCGCGTTTTCCCGCCCACATACAGCCTTTCATAGGACAGCGCCGAAAGATTGGCGGTATGGTCCTTATGGAAGTGCGAAAGCATGACAATCAAGGGCTTAGGCAGGCTCTGCAGCTGCTCTCCTGCCCTTTGGCTGCTGCCAACATCATAGGCATAGATATACCTCTCGCCCTCAATCAGAAACACATCCGAGGACAGCGGCTCCTCCTCCGCCGGAATGTAGGAAATCCAATCCCCCAGCTGCCGCAATTCCGTTTTATTCATGCTTCTCCAAAAACTCCGCCGCCTTTTGCAGAATGTCCCGGTCGCTCAAATGGGTTAAGGCAGCTGCGGCTTCTGTCAGAGGCAGCCAGGAAATGGAAGCGACCTCCTCCGGCTGGGCCGTCACCCGGTCGGATTCTGCCTTTGCCAAAAAGAAGACCACCTGCTTACGGCAGCCCGGGTAGGGCGAATACTCAATGCATTCCCGGTATCCATCTACAAAGGTCACCGTGAGATTGGTTTCTTCCCGGATTTCACGGACGGCGGTTTCATGCTCCGTCTCGTCCCCCTCCATATGCCCCTTGCACAGGGAGGTATGACCCTTGACCATATGCTCAACCAAATATCTGCGGCTCTGATCCGTTTCATAATAGATAACCGCGCCGCAGCTTTTTTCATAAATCATGACAGCACCCCTGACCTGATGTTCGATGGACAAACGCCAAAAGCAGGGCTTCCCTGCAGGCCGGCGCAATCCTCCGTATATATTATACATAAGAGCCTGCTGTTTCACAAGGGAAGGAAAAAGTTGTTGAAATTGCGACTTTATTCTTGAAAACAAAAAGCAAGTATGCTTAAATAGATGGATATACTGTATCTATCTATCATCCTGAATTCCCGGAGGTTACAATATGAGCAAAGTAGTAAAATTCGGCGGCAGCTCCCTTGCCAGTGCCGAGCAGTTTAAGAAGGTAGCCGCCATCATCCATGCCGATGAGAGCCGTGCCTACGTGATTCCCTCCGCACCCGGCCGCCGCTTTTCCGATGACACCAAGGTAACCGACATGCTGTTGGGGGCTTATGCCGCCGCTGCAGAGGGTAAGGATGTTACCGAGCAGCTGGCCGCCATTAAGGCCCGCTATGACGAAATCATCGCCGGCCTGGAGCTGAAGGATTTCAATCTGGACGCCGACTTCGCTGAAATTGCCGAGCAGCTGAAGACCGAGCCCGCCCGTGACTATACTGCCTCCCGGGGTGAGTACCTCAACGGCAAAGTCATGGCCGCCTATCTGGGCATCCCCTTCATTGACGCCAAGGATGTTATCTTCTTCAACGACGAAGGCAACCTGAACACCTATAAAACCGACAAGGTTCTGGGTGCTGCCCTGGCAGAGCTCCCCCGTGCCGTTATCCCCGGCTTCTACGGTTTGGGCAAGGACGGCAAGGTAAAAACCTTCTCCCGGGGCGGCAGTGACGTAACCGGCTCCATTGTAGCCGCTGCTGCCCATGCCGACATTTACGAGAACTGGACCGATGTTTCCGGCTGTCTGGTCTGCGACCCCCGTCTGGTGGAGAACCCCAAGCCCATTAAGTACATCACCTACCGTGAGCTCCGTGAACTGAGCTACATGGGCGCCTCCGTCCTCCACGAGGATGCCATCTTCCCTGTCCGCCACTCCGGCATTCCCATCAACATCCGCAACACCAACCGCCCGGAGGATCCCGGCACCTGGATTGTAGAAAGCACCTGCCAGAAGCCGGACTATGTCATCACCGGTATTGCCGGCCGCAAGGGCTTCTGCGCCATGCTGATTACCAAGGGCATGATGAACAGCGAAATCGGCTTTGGCCGCCGGGTGCTGCAGGGGCTGGAGGAAAACGACATTTCCTTTGAGCACATGCCCTCCGGCATTGACACCATGACCATTGTAGTCCATGAGGATGAATTCCTGGAAAAGGAACAGCGGGTGGTTTCCGCCATCCATCGTCTGGCCAACCCCGACAGCATTGAAATTGAATCCGATCTGGCTTTGATTGCCGTTGTGGGCCGGGGCATGCGCTCCGCCAGCGGCACCGCCGGCAAGCTCTTCTCAGCTCTGGCTGAAAAGAAAATCAACGTCCGCATGATTGACCAGGGCTCCTCTGAGCTCAACATCATCATCGGCGTAGAAAACAAGGACTTTGAGCTGGCCATCAAGGCTATCTACGAAAAGTTCATTACCGCCGAAGACGCCAAAAAATAAGCCAATACCAGCCATGAATAACGGGCCTGCTTATCCAAGCAGACCCGTTGTTTTTCTGTTATTGGGCTTACAGGAAAAGCTCCGGCTCCTTCCGCTGGGCGCAGGCAGGGGCCAGCCGTTCCTGAAGGCCGGCCAGCAGCTGGTCCGGCAGCCGGCGACCGTGCACCGGGCAAAGGGTAAGGCAGCGCATGCAGCCGATGCACTTTTCCCCGTCGGAGCGGCTGGGGTATTCATTAACAATGGCACCTGCCGGGCAGTTGCCGGCGCAGAAGCCGCAGCCCACGCAGTCCGCCGTCACTTCAATGGGCATGCCGGCAGGCCCCAGGGGCTTATAAGGGCTGTTGCCGGGAAGGGCCAGCAGCTCCGGCACTTCACCGGAATCCAGTCGGGCTTTGATTTTTTCGCCAATGTCCCGCAGGGCAAGGATATCCTCCCCGTCAGGACGGCCGGCGGCAATGCTCCGCAGCACGGAATGCTCAGCAATAGCCGTTACCCCGGCCACCGGCCGGAAGCCGGTTTCCACAGCGGCATCCCGCAGTTCCAGCAGGGTGTCCTCCTGTTCCCGGTTGCCGTAAACAGCCACCAAAACCGCCCGGGCCCCTTCCGTTTTCAGCTGCTTGATTTTCTGCAAAGCCAGCGGCGGAACCCGTCCACCGAAGCTGGGCACACCCAGCAGTACAACATCCTCCTTAGTGAAGGCAACCTTCACCTCACCGGGATTGGCCAGATTGCCGGAGCGGGCGCCCC
>JAKSQI010000145.1 GCA_024404215.1 Oscillospiraceae bacterium | reverse complement strand
GAATACGAACACAATCACTCATTGGAACACCTCACTGAGATTCTTCTAATTTTTGAATGGCGGGTATGAATTCGGCTTCTTCCATGATTCCGATTGCGAAACCTTTATCAATCAACTCCATGGCTTTTTGTATTTTAGTGCCGTAGTTTCCTGTTTTCCAAGCAATGCTTCCTTGTGCACCAACAATCACATAATTTGTTGCTCTCTTTACAGACTTATCAATGATACCCCCTCTTGAAACGATGAGTTTCTCAACGGCACCCCTCGGTCCGTAATCAAAGTCTCCAGTGATGCAGACATGTTTTCCATCCAAACATGTCACTTGATCATGACATCCTACACACTTTACCGGGTCAACTATTTCTTCAAAAACGGATTTAAGTTCCTTTAATTCACACGATGTTACACGTCCGTCTGCCAACACTTTATCCAAAGAATTGAATGCCTTGTCGAAAGGAAAGTTGCCTGACAGCTCGCGGTGTTCTTCTACCCAGTATCGTAGTGAATCCACCTCGTCCATGGTGATAGATCCATCACAAAGCATACTCGCGAGGAGATTGTTGAGCTCTTGCAAAGCAATTGTCTCGGGAGAGTATTGGAATCCTTTTCCTTGATATTCTGAGTAGTAGTTGCGTTTCATAAATGCAGTGTTTCCGAATTCACGGAAAAGTGTATCGTAACATGCTTTTGTGAGATAGCAATCCTTTGACGCTCTATGCCCACCAGACGTATCTAAATCATAGTATTTGCTGACGGTTTCCAACTTTGAATTTTCTAAATGAGGCAAAGTTCGTTTTACGGCATGAAGTACATCGACATAATCGTTACTGAATGGCTTGTTCCTAAGAGACATGACACAATCATATATTATATTCATGTCAAAGCCGGCACTGTTATAGCCCACAATAATGTCTTCTCCGACAAACGTGAGGAAATCATCAATCACATCATCTAAAAATGGTGCGTCTGCAACCATGTTGTCAGTAATATGGTTTATAGCAGAGGCTGCTTTGGGTATAGGGCATTTAGGGTTAACCAGGGTAGAATACTCAGAAACGACTTCATTGTTGCGTACCTTTAAGGCAGATATCTCGATAATTTTAGCAGAATTTATGAAAACTCCGGTGGTTTCAAGGTCTAAGACGCAATAATTTTCCACATGAGTATTTGCACTATGTCCCTTGTATTCTCTCTCTTTTTTAGAAGGTTTACATTCTGCAACTTCTAAATGACCACAACCATCATCTTTCAAAGAAGAAATTATCTGAAATCCAAGCATAAAAGATCCTCTTCCATCATTAGTATTCAGCCACATCTATGCTCATTCTATCATGTTACCTCATTAGTTTCAATTTATTTCCTGTTTTACTAACTGGAAATCCAATAATGCCGCATGGATTTCGCTGAAAGCAGTCCATTCGTCCCACCCCTTCCCGCTTGCAATCGGAGCGGGTTTTTCGTATAGTGTAGAGAAATAACGAATTGACGAGATAGGATACCATCATGAAGCTGATTATTGCGGAGAAGCCCATGCTGGCCCGGGCGGTGGCTGCAGCCATCGACGGCACGGAAACCAAGTATCGGGATTATCTGGAAAAAGGGGAATATACCATCGTTTCCGCCTTCGGCCATCTGCTGACGCTGAAGGAGCCGGAGGATTACGATGCCCGCTACGGCCGCTGGCGCACGGAGGACCTGCCCCTGTACTTTGACGATTGGGGAAAGAAGCCCGGCCCGGGCAAGGAGGAGCGCCTTGCCCTCATCGGCGAACTGCTGAAGCGGGCAGACTGTGTCATTCATGCGGGGGACCCGGACGATGAAGGCCAGTACCTCATCGATGAAATTCTCCAGTGGCATGATTACCGGGGCCCTGTTCTGCGCCTGTCCACCGGAGATACCACCGAGGGTGCCCTCCGCCGGGCGCTGGCCTCTATGAAAAGCAATGACGAATTTGTCAACTACGGCTGGTCCGCCCATGCCAGAAGCGTGGCGGACCTGATGGTAGGCTGCAATTTCAGCCGCTATTTCTCCCTGCGGAATCCCCATGTCAAGCTCCTGACGGTAGGCCGGGTCCAGACCCCCACTCTGGGGCTGGTGGTCATGCGGGACATGGCCATAGAGAATCACAGCAAGCTTTGCTACTATACCCTGAAGGTGGATTTGGACATTGACGGCACGACCGTTACTGCTGCCTATGAACCTGCCAAGGATGATCCGAATCTGGACGAGGGCCGCATCACCGATGCCGACTATGCCGCGGAACTGGCAAAGGAACTGGAGGGCACTGAGTTGACCGGCATCCGCGTCACCCGGAAGCAGCTTTCCGAACAGCCGCCCCTGCCCTTCAATCTGGTTAAGCTGCAGACCTATTGCTCCAACAAGTTCGGCTACGAGCCTTCCCAGACCTTGGAAATCACCCAAACCCTGCGGGATAACTTCAATGCCATCACCTACAATCGGTCGGATTGCCGTTATCTCTCCGAAGAGCAGTACCGGGAGTCTCCCGCCACACTGCGGCAGGTGCTGGGCAACCTGAAGGAGGACCCTGCCGGCAGGGTGTTTGCCGCTCTCCCAGTGGACACCACCCTCCACAGCAAGGCCTTTGACGATAAAAACATCACCGCCCACACCGCCATTATTCCCACCAACAAGCGCTTCGACATCAAGCAGTTGAGTCCTGCGCAGCGCAATGTCTATTTGGCCATCGCCAAGTATTTCTTTGCCCAGTTCCTGCCCCCAGCAGAGAAGGAACGCACGGCACTGGAGGCTGCCGCCGCCGGTGGGACCCTTCGCGCAGCCTCGGTAAAGGTGCTGTCTCCGGGATATTTGACACTCATTAAGCCGGAAAAGCAGGATGCCGGAGAGAACGAGGAAGAGGAAAACAGCCTGAGCCGTCTGGCACCGGGCACCTATTCCGGCCGCTGCACTGCTGTGCAGGCGGACGAAAAAGAAACCAAAGCTCCGCCCCGCTATACCAAGGCTTCACTCAACGAGGATATGACCCGTATTGCCCGCTATGTCACCGACCCGAAGGCCAAGGCCCTGCTGTTGGCCAAGGATAAGGATAAAAAGGGGGAGAACGGCAGCATCGGTACCTCTGCCACCCGTTCTGCCATTATTGATGCGTTGGAGACCAGGGGCTTTATCGAGTCCAAGGGAAAACAAATCCAGTCCACCCGTCTGGGCAGGGAACTTTACCGCATCCTGCCGGAGGAACTGAAAAAGCCGGACATGACCGGCCTGTGGTGGGCAGAGCAGCAGTCCATTCAGGAGGGAACCCAGCCTTGGACCGTTCTGACGGACAACGTGCTGGAAATGGTCCGTAAGGTGCTGGTAACCGCCTATCCTATGGTGGATGCCTATCAAATCCCGGAGTCCATGCGCCGGGGTCGTCTGCCCTTGGGCGCCTGCCCCCGCTGTGGAGAACCGATTTTGGAGGGCACCGCCGGATTTGGCTGCTCCGGCTATAAGCAGGGCTGTAAATTTGTTATCTGGAAAACCGCCAAGTCCGGCATGCTCAGCAGGGTGACCGTTACCCCGGATATGGTGCATACCTGGCTCAGCGGGGAATGGACGGATGAGTTCCGTGCTGATGAAAGTGGCAGCGAGGTGCCCACCGGAAAACGCCGCACGGTGCAGACTCTGCCTATCAAAAAGCTCTATTCCGAGGCAAAACATAAAACCTACGCCGGGCAGGTCTACCTGACGGATGACGGCGGATCTGCCTATGGTGCCGGTTTCGGCCTGGCGGAGCTGATTCACGAGGAGCCCAAGCCTCTGGGTCCCTGTCCTCGCTGCGGCAAGCCTGTGGTGGAGGGTAAAAACGGCTACGGCTGTACCGGCTTCCGGGAGGGCTGCAGCTTTGTAGTATGGAAGAAGGCAAAATCCGGTATGCTCAGCAAGCAGACCATCACCAAAAGCGTGGTGCGCATGTTGCTGAAGAGTCCGTGGATACCGGAAACAGAAGAAAATGAGGCCGGGGAGCAGGTTCCCACCGGCCGTCTCCGCAGCGAGAAAACTGTTTGCCTGCGACGGCTCTTCTCCACCCAAAAGAATAAACTCTTCTCCGGCGAGGTCTACCTGGCGGATGCCGGGCAAGCTTCCCAATACGGCG
>JAKSQI010000144.1 GCA_024404215.1 Oscillospiraceae bacterium | reverse complement strand
AGTCGGTAGAGCACGCGGCTGTTAACCGCGGTGTCGTTGGTTCGAGTCCAACTGGAGGAGCCAAAAAACCACCTGCGTTTGGCGGGTGGTTTTTTCTGCTTAAGCAGCAATAACGAGTAACTGTGGTAAACTATTTGTATTCTGCCGGTGGCAGATAAAAATGCCCGGAGTGGCTTCCTCAGTATTTTCCTTGTTGAAAATAGGGCTTTTACGCAAGATTTAATCTTGACGATGCAGACTTAGAGTATTATAGTATACATATTAGAAGCAAAGGTGCTGACTCATTCCGGTTAGCACCTTTTTCTTTATATCAAGGAGGGATTTCATGGAGAACTTATACACCCATGCCGCAGATATCAATGCCCTTTTAGAGCGTTATGGCGTCCGTTTTGGCATCTATAAGAACGGTACCTTTAAGGAACAGCTATTTCCCTTTGACCCTGTGCCCCGTATTCTAACGGCGGCGGAATTTGATAAAATCGATAAGGCCCTGCAGCAACGCGTGACGGCCTTGAACCTTTTCCTTTATGATATTTATCATGAGAAGAAAATCGTTAAAGACGGCGTTATTCCTCCTGAGTTTATTTATTCCTCCTCCGGTTATCTACCGGTTTGCGAGGGTGTAGAGCCTCCCAAAAAGATTTCCAGTCATATTTCCGGTATTGACCTTGTCCTCAGTAAAACCGGAGATTGGGTTATTCTAGAGGATAATCTTCGCATTCCTTCCGGTGCTTCCTATCCTTTGATTGCCCGGGATATTTGCCGTACGGCCAGCCCATCTACCTTCCGCGAAAATGCAGTCGCTGATAACCGGGATTATGCCCAGCTGCTGAAGAAGACTATGGAGCATGTGAACACCGGCGGACTGAATGTAATTCTCACCCCGGGCCGTTACAACGCTGCCTTCTTTGAGCATAGCTATTTGGCTGAACGCATCGGTGCTGTCCTGGTTACCAACAATGAACTTTGCGTAGAGAATGACTGTGTTTATTTGAAATCTTCTGTGGGTAAGCAGCGGGTTGGTGCTGTTTACCGTCGTACCAGTGATGAGTATCTGGATCCCCTTGCCTTCTATGAGGAATCGGTTATCGGTGTTCCCGGCCTTTATCGGGCTTATCAGAAGGGCAATGTGGCTATTCTTAACAGCCCCGGCAATGGTGTCGCCGATGATAAGGGAATTTATTATTTTGTACCTAAAATGGTAGAATATTATCTGGGTGAAAGCTGCCTGTCCATGAATGCACCCACCTATCTGCCTTATTATGAAGAAGACCGCAAGTATGTGCTGGAGCACTTTGATGACCTGGTTATCAAGGATGTTGCTGAGGCCGGTGGCTACGGCGTTGTTTTTGGTAATTCCCTAACCAAGGTGCAGAAGCAGGATTTCCTGTCAGCCATTAAGGAAGAGCCCCGGCGCTTTATTGCTCAGGAGGTTATTGATTTTCAGGACTTGGATATTTTGGATGAAGACGGAATAACCTTGATTCCTCGTAAGGCGGACCTGCGTGCCTTCGTTTTGTCCGGCGAGGATGTTACCGTTTGGAAGAGTGGCTTGACCCGCTTCTCTCGTAATCCGGATTCCTTCATTGTTAACTCATCTCAAGGAGGAGGTTTTAAAGACACATGGGTTCTCTCACGATAGAAAAAACCAACAGCCTTTACTGGCTGGGGAGATACATTGAACGCAGCTATCAGTCCATGCGGCTGTTTGTTAACGCCTATGACCATATGATTGATGATAACGATTCCTATTATCTTACCATCTGTGAGCGGCTGGGGATTCCCTTCACCTATTACAGTTCCAGGGAGGATTTTATAACCCGTTTTGCTTTTGACCCTGCAGACGGATACTCCATTTGTGCCAATCTGTCCCGAACCTTTGATAACGCCATTGTGATGCGTGATGAGATTTCCACATCCTGTCTGTCCTACATTCACATGGCCCAGGCTGAAATGGATCGGGCTGCCCGCAGCGATGCCCCTGTCTTTAACATTACCCGGGTCATGGATTACATTCTTGCATTCTGGGGCGCTTTGGACGATGAGGTGGATGATGAAATTACCCGTAACACGGTTAAGGTAGGAAAACGCATGGAGCGGCTGGACATCTTTGTGCGCTTTCAGCGTACTCCGGAGGAACTGAAGCGAGAGGGCATGCGCCTGCAGTCCCGCATTCAGAAGTCCATGGTTCCCGTCAGCCGCGCCGCACTGCTTCATGTGCTGGCTGAGCTGGAGGATGAGGAAATTGACTATGAGCAAATTCTCCGGCGTCTGCCCGGAATCATTCTGCTGTAATGAGGCTGACCTTTCGTTATCGGACCCGGGTGGATTTTGACAGCCCGGTAACGGAGCACCATCTGCTGCTTTCCTGCCTGCCCCGGAACTTTGACAATCAGCGGGTTGAGACGGTGGACTTAATTCTGGCCCCTAATGCCCAGTGGGTTGAGAATGAGGACTGGTGCGGCAACCGCAGTGTGTATGCCTATCTGGCGGAAGAGCACGCCTATCTGGAGGCTTTGGTGACCGGCAGCTGTGAAACCGGACTGGCTCCCCAAACCCAATGGGAGGAGGCGCCTTCTGCTGTCTGGCGGGTTGCCACGGAAAGAACGACGGCTGGGCCATGTATCCGTGCTCTGCATCAAAAGCTGGCTCAGAGCGCCCCCGAGACGGTATATGAGCGAGTGCTGCATTTCTCACAGGGGGTTCATGAGGCCATGCGCTATGAGCCAGGCACTACCTCCATTCACACAACAGGAGAGGAAGCCTTGACCAGCGGCCGTGGGGTTTGTCAGGATTATGCCCATATTCTGCTGGCCCTTCTGCGCCGGGATGGTATTCCGGCCCGTTATGTGGTTGGATTAATGCAGGGGGAGGGCAGCAGCCATGCCTGGGTTGAAGCAAACTGCAAGGGTTGGTGGTACGGCTTTGACCCCACGAACTGCTTGCTGGCAGATGAAAGCTATATTAAGATATCCCATGGCCGTGACTATGGGGATTGCGTGGTCTCCCGGGGGGTCTTCCGGGGCAAGGCCAATCAAACGCAATGCATTGAGGTATCGGTTCAGCCGGTACCGGAAGCTCAGTAAGGAAGAATAACATGATAGATGCGATTGTGTCTGTGGGCTTGCCCATAGACGAAACCTTTGAAATTAAGAAACAGCGGCTGATTCCTGCCTGTGGTCTTAAGGGCGGGGAAAAACGGCTTTGCTTGGTAACGGGCACCCATGGTGACGAACTGGAGGGCCAGTATGTGGCCTATGAGCTGGCCCGACGTATTCGGGAACAGCCGGGCTGCCTTCAAGGAATTGTGGATATTTATCCTGCCCTGAATCCTCTGGGCATTGATTCCATTACCCGAGGTATCCCCGGCTTTGACCTGGATATGAACCGTATCTTCCCCGGCAACGAGGAGGGCTCCATGGCGGAGTTTACAGCCGGTAAAATTGTTAGGGACCTGACCGGAGCAGATCTTTGTGTGGATGTTCATGCCTCCAACATTTTTCTGAAGGAAGTTGTACAGGTTCGTATTTCCGAACAGACAGCCGAGAAGCTGGTACCCTTGGCAGAACAACTGAATGTGGACTTTATTTGGGTTCACGGAGCGGCAACGGTTCTGGAAGCCACTCTGGCTCATTCCATGAACAGCTTGGGGGTTCCAACCTTGGTTGTGGAAATGGGTGTTGGCATGCGTCTGACCCTGGAATACGGCAACCAGCTGGTGGATGGCCTGCTGCATATCATGGCCAACATGGGCATGTGGACCGGAGAAACCAAGAATCCCAAACAGCCGATTATTTCCCGGGATCCTTCTCAGGTGGAATTTCTGAATGCCCCCTGCTCCGGCCTTTTCATTCAGCGGGTAGGCCATGGGGCGCAGGTTGAAGAGGGAGCCATGATTGGTGAAATTGTAAATCCCCTGACCGGGGAATCTCAGCCGGTTACCGCCCCTTGTCAGGGCATGGTATTTACCATTCGTGAGTATCCCATCGTGGATGAGGGCTCCCTGCTGGCCCGTATGCTGAGGGGGCAGTTTGCATGAAAAAGGAAGTACTGTTTGAATTAAAGAGCCTCTACCGGAATCCTATGCAGGTTATTGGCTACCGCTTTGGAAGCGGTGAAAAAAGCTGCGC
>JAKSQI010000143.1 GCA_024404215.1 Oscillospiraceae bacterium | reverse complement strand
GAGCCGTTATAATGGGCTGAAAAATAGTCCTTCAGGCTTTCTGCGGAAAGGCCGGACAGGCTTTTTTCGGTTCCAAGCACCGGCCGGGCCAGTCCGTGACCGGCATAAACCTTAAGAAAGAGCTGTTCATGTACCAAGTCCTCCGGGTCGTCCTTGTACATGTCCATTTCTTCAAAAATAACCCGGCGCTCGCTTTCCACATCCTCCTCCCGGAAGGCAGAGTGAAAGAGCATGTCACAGAGAATGTCGGTGAGCAGGGGCAGATGGCTGTCCAAAACCCGGCCGTAAAAGCAGGTATATTCCTTGGTGGTATAGGCGTTTACCTGACCGCCCAGTGCATCGGTTTCTCGGGCCAGGGCTTCTGCCGAACGGAAAGTCGTGCCTTTAAACAGCATGTGCTCAATAAAGTGGGAGCTTCCGTTTTCTGCGGCTCTCTCAAAGCGGGAGCCGGTGGCAATCCAAATGCCCAGGGTAACAGAACGAACCGATTCCACCGGTTCACAGAGCAGGCGGACGCCGTTGGGGAGGACTATGGTTTTGTGCATGAAAAAACCTCCGGAATGAATAAGGGCTGCCCGGCGGGCAGCCCTTGTATCAGTGAAAGTATCAGTCGGTGAGACCCATCTCGGCCCGCTCCTTCAGAGCGTCCTTACGGGAGAGGTTGACACGGCCGCGGTCATCAATCTCAGTAACCTTGACCCAGGTCATGTCGCCAACATTCAGAACATCCTCAACCTTGGCTACACGGCGGTTCTCCAGCTTGCTGATGTGAATCATGCCGTCCTTGCCGGGGGCCAGCTCAACGAAAGCGCCGATGGGCAGGATGCGGACAACCTTGCCGTAATAGAGGGCGCCCACTTCGGGCTCAAATACGATGTTGTCAATGGTCTGCTTGGCAGCCCGGCAGGCTTCAATGTCAATGGCGGAAATGAAGATGCTGCCGTCGTCTTCAATGTCAATCTTGGCGCCGGTGTCGGCACAGATTTTCTGAATAACCTTACCGCCGGAACCGATAACCTCACGAATCTTATCGGGGTTAATCTTCATGGAAATCATCTTGGGAGCACTGGCAGCCAGCTCAGCTCTGGGCTCGGAAATCACGGGCAGCATGATTTCATCCAGAATCTGGATGCGGGCTTCGCGGGTGATTTCAAAGGCATTCTTGATGATTTCGGGAGTCAGACCGTCGTTCTTCAAGTCCATCTGAATGGCAGTGATGCCCTTCTTGGTACCGGCAACCTTGAAGTCCATTTCACCGTGGAAATCTTCCACGCCCTGGATATCAATAAAGGTGGTCCAGTCATCGCCGTCGGAAATCAAACCGCAGGAAATGCCGGCTACGGGAGCCTTAATGGGAACACCGGCATCCATCAGGGCCAGGGTGCTGCCGCAGATGGAGCCCTGAGAGGTGCTGCCGTTGGAGGACAGAACCTCGGATACTACGCGGATAGCGTAGGGGAACTCCTCCAGAGAGGGGATAACCGGTTCCAGAGCCTTTTCGGCCAGAGCACCGTGACCGTATTCACGGCGGGACAGGCTGCGGCTGGGACGGGCTTCACCAACGGAGTAGGAGGGGAAGTTGTAGTGGTGCATGTAGCGCTTGGACTCTTCCTCAAAGATGGTATCCAGCTTCTGGGCGGAAGAGATGGTTGCCAAAGTGGCAATGGACATAACCTGAGTCTGACCGCGGGTGAAGAGGCCGGAGCCGTGTACCCGGGGAATAACGCCTACTTCAGCAGCCAAAGGACGAATCTCGTTCAGGGCACGGCCGTCCAAGCGCGTGCCCTGCATGAGCCAGTTCTTAACAACCTTCTTCTGAATTTTATAGGTGATTTCATCCAGCTGAGAAGTGATTTCGGGGTATTCTTCACCGAACTGTTCAATCATTTCATTAACGACAACGTTGTAACGCTCTTCGCGGACATTCTTGTCGTCGGTGTCCATGCAGTACTGAACCTTTTCGTAGTAGTTTTCAACAATCTTGGCGAAGAGCTCTTCGTTGAAGGTGGCATGCTCATAGGTGAACTTGGGCTTACCGATTTCTTCTACCATCTGATTGATGAGGGCAACTACGGGCTTAATGGCTTCGTGGGCCTTCATGATACCTTCAAACATAATGTCCTCAGGAATCTGGTCACCGCCGGCTTCAATCATGACAATCTTCTTCTCAGTGGCGGCAATAGTGCAGTACATGTCGGAAACGGCACGCTGCTCACAGGTGGGGTTGATGAAGAACTCGCCATCGTGATAGCCCAAACCAACACCGGCAATGGGGCCGTTGAAGGGAACATCGGAAATGCAGACAGCTGCGGAAGCGCCAATCATGGCGGCGATTTCGGGGTTGTTGTTGTGGTCAACAGCCAGAACAGTGCAGCAGAGGATAACATCGTTGCGCAGGTCAGAGGGGAAGAGGGGGCGCATGGGACGGTCAATCATGCGGCTGGCCAGAATGGCGCGCTCGCTGGGACGGCCCTCACGGCGCGGGTAACCGCCGGGAATGCGGCCTACGGAATACATCTTCTCCTCAAAGTCAACAGACAGGGGGAAGTAGTCAATGCCGTCCTTGGGACGGGCAGAAGCGGTGCAGGTGCACAGAACGGTGGTCTCACCATAGCTGACCAGAACAGCGGAGTTAGCCAGCTCAGCCAGCTTGCCGACTTCCAAAGTCAGGGGACGGCCTGCCAGCTCCATGGTGTACTTTTTGTAATTGGGAAATTCTCTGTGATTAATAATCATGGTGTTGCTCCTTTCATGATGTGAATGGAGTACCGGCTCTTAGCACTTGAAAACAGGCCCAAAGCCCTTTGGGCCCATTTTCAACTGCTATGAGCAGGTTCACTCCGGTTTACTATTGCTGACAAGGCAGGTCTGACCCACAGACCTGCCTTGGTTTACAATTACTTTCTGATGCCCAGCTTGGCGATGCAAGCTCTGTAGCGCTCGATATCGGTCTTTGCCAGGTAGTCCAGCAGACGACGACGCTTACCAACCATCTTGTACATACCCAGACGGCTGTGGTTGTCCTTCTTGTGAACCTTCAGGTGCTCGGTGAGCTGAGAGATGCGCTCGGTCAGCAGAGCAATCTGTACCTCGGGAGAACCGGTGTCGTTCTCGTGGGTCTTGTTGTTTTCAATGATAACGGATTTCTGGTCTTTACGAATCATGGGAATCTTCCTTCCTTAAAATAATTTCCAATGACTGAGTAGCGGGGCGGAAAGCTGCCTTCCTGGCTGTATCCCGAAACTAAGTGCATGGGTAAGCTAGAGTATAATATCACAAAGTAATGGTCTTGTAAAGAAAAAGATGGAAAAAACAAAAGAAATCAGCGGCTGAGGAAAATCATCAAAGCTGTTAAATCTGCCGGGGAAACCCCGGAAATACGGGAGGCTTGCCCCAAACTGGCAGGACGGACCAAATTCAGCTTTTCACAGGCCTCCGTGCGGACGCCCGGTACGGTGAAATAATCCAGGCCCTCCGGAAGCCGACGGCTTTCCATGCGGTGGAATTCTTCCACCTGCTTGAGCTGCTTTTCAATGTAACCGGCGTATTTGATTTGTATCTCAACCTGCTCACAGACGGCTTTTCCCAGCGAGGGCCGGTCCGGGTCAAAGGGAGCAAGACAGGCGTAATCCAGCTGGGGACGGCGGAGCAGGTCTGCCAAACTGACGCCGGAGGAGGGCAGGGTGGTACCCCGGGCCTCAACCAGAGCCTTCAGCTCCTCCGTGGGGCCCAGGTGGGTATGCTCCAGTCGGTCCATTTCCTCTGCTACCAGGCGGTATTTTTCCTCAACAGCAGCATAGGCTTCCTCTGATACCAAACCAATGGCATGACCCACGGCGCTAAGGCGGCGGTCTGCATTATCCTGACGGTGCAGCAGGCGATATTCGCTGCGGGAGGTCATCACGCGGTAGGGTTCGTTGGTGCCCTTGGTGACCAAATCAGCCACCAATGCCCCAATATAACCCATGTCACGGGTCAGCAGCATGGGCTCACGGCCCTGCAGCTTCAGGGCGGCGTTGACGCCGGCTACAAAGCCCTGAACGGCGGCCTCCTCATAGCCGGAGCTGCCGTTAAACTGGCCGGCCCCATAGAGACCGGAGATTTTTTTAACCTCCAGAGTGGGCAGCAGCTCCAGGGGATTGATGCAGTCATATTCAATGGCGTAGG
>JAKSQI010000142.1 GCA_024404215.1 Oscillospiraceae bacterium | reverse complement strand
AAAACGGCGCTTGAATTCGGCACCCATCCGGTCAAATAGCTCAATATCCATTTGGTGATTCAGAAAGCTGTCAACCTTCAGAACATTTCCTTCTTTTACGATTCCGTCTTTGGCGATGCGTTCTTCCAAAAAATTCATAGTGTCCTCCCCTTTTGGTATGTTTTACACATTTTAAAACACAATGTCGGCACCGTCAATACGAGAATTGTGTTATTATCTCTGTATTCTTATGATGTTTTCTTTTACAGGTTATCCTTGTGAATAGCCAGGACTTGGAGTATACTAAACAAAAAGGAGGAATGTTCCATGAGTTCATATAAAAAAATGTTTGAGCCGATTCAAATCGGTCCCTTTACTGCCAAAAATCGTATTGAAGTATCCCCTGCAGAACCCTTCCTATGCACCAAGGAAGGTGCCATCACTCCGGAATTTGTAGCCTATACGGAAGCCTTTGCACGAGGCGGGGCCGGTATAGTATACGTTGGTGACAGTCCAATCAATCAGGAATACGCCGATGAGAACCACTATACTGTTAATTTGGCGGACCCTTTTATTACCCATGGCCTCTTTAAGGTTGCCGATGCCATTCATCGTTACGGGGCTTTGGCCGGCATTGAGCTGAACCTTCGTAACCATGTTTTCCCGGCGGATATGTCGGTTGCGGACATTAAGCAGATTATTCAGGAGTTTACCAATGCTGCTCTCTACAGTGCCAAAGCGGGTTTTGATATTATCATGCTGCACGGCGGCCATGGCCACACCATTGCTCAGTTCTATTCTCCCCAGCTGAACAAGCGTACCGATGAGTACGGCTGCGGCAGCTTTGAGAATCGCTGCCGTTTTGCCATGGAGCTTTTGGATTCGGTAAGGGCTGCAGTTGGCCCCAATGTTGCCCTGGATTACCGTATCAGTGGTGATGATTTGACCCCGGGCGGCGTTGGCGTGGAGGATGCTCTGCGCTTTGCCAAGGCCATTGAGAGCCGCTTGGACATGATTCATGTATCGGCAGGCAATATGTATTATCTGCCCAGCATGAGCTATACCATTCAGAATGCCTACCTTCCCATGGCTACCAATGCCCGCTTTGCTAAACGCTTTAAAGAAGAGCTGTCCATTCCCGTAACTACTGTGGGAAGCTTTAATTTTGATTTGGCAGAGCAGGCACTCACCGATGGAACGGCAGATGTGGTTGCCATGATTCGCCAGCTGATTGCAGACCCTGAGGCGGTCAATAAAGCCCGTCGAGGCCGTGGTGAGGATATTCGGCCCTGCATTCGCTGCTGCATCTGCACCGGCGACGACCCACACGGCTGTCCCAAGCCTCTGCGTTGTACCGTAAACCCGGTTATGGGGCGGAATCCGGAATTTGACGTCATTCCCCCCTGCAAGCCAGGAACCAAGGTTGTTGTTATCGGTGGCGGAGCTGCCGGACTGGAAGCTGCCAGACGGCTGGACCAGCGGGGGGCCAAGGTAGTTCTGTTTGAAAAGGAAGATTGTTTGGGCGGAACCCTGCTTGCAGCCGGTGCCAATAGCCTGAAGGTAAACATTAAGAGCTATGCTGAATGGTCCGTGCGCACCGTTATGGAGAATCCCCACATAGAACTGCGCCTTGGTACCGAGGCTACCCGGGAAGCCGTACTGGCTGAAAAACCCGATGCTGTTGTTGTGGCTGTTGGCAGTGAGCCCTTTATTCCCCCGGTCCCCGGTTTTGATAAAGCCAAGGTTGTTCTGGCCTCTGATGTTGATCTGGGTAAGGTCAGCGTAGGCAATAAAATTGCTCTTATTGGTGCCGGCTTGACAGGTACGGAAACAGCAGTCGCGTTGGCACAGGAGGGCAAGGATGTAACTCTTATTGACATGCTCTCTTTGGATGAAATTACAGCCCGTACCGTAGGCAGTAAATCCGGACTTATGTATCTGCGGGGCATGAGTGAGCAAGCGGGCGTTAAGGTTATTACCGGCCTCAAAGCAAAAGAAGTGCTGGACGATGCACTGGTAGCCCTGGATGCCGAGAATGAAGAGGTTCGTATTCCTTGTGATACTGTGGTTCTCTCCATGGGTGTACGTCCCCGCAAAGAGCTGGCCAGTCAGTTTGAGGGAACTGCCTTTGATGTTTTCTATTGCGGTGACTGTGCAGTTCGTGCAGGTAACATTACCTCTGCTGTCCGTGATGGCTTCTATGCAGCCATGAACATTGACTAAGGTAGATCCTTTATAAACAAGCTATCCCCCTGCTTCCGAAATTCAGGAAGCAGGGGGATTTTGTTCTTTGACGGGATTTCTTACTATTCAATCGGGGCTGTTGCCTGCTGGAGCCAGGCCAGTTCCTCTCCTTCAAAATCAAAGGAGATGGAACGATAGACGGCTTTGTGATATTCATTTAGTCTGGTCTTGTCCTCCGGTGACAGGAGATTCAAATCCAAACCGTCTTTATCACAGGGTACCATGGTAAGCGGCTTAAATTTCAAAAAGCTGCCATACTCATTTTGAATATCCTCAACCACCAGTACCAGATTCTCATGACGGATGCCGAATTTCCCTTCCAGGTAGAGACCGGGCTCATTGGATATCACCATGCCGGGCTCCAGTTTGGCCGGATTGCCCTGACAGGCTCCATAGTGGATGCGCTGAGGTCCTTCATGAACAGACAGCATAAAACCTACTCCATGACCGGTGCCATGGTTGTAGTCCATGCCGGCTTCCCACAAGGGCTGACGGGCTGCAAAATCCAAGCTGGCCCCGTAGCAGCCCTTTTTGAAGCGGGCGGATCCCAAATTTAAATGGCCTTTTAGGACCAAGGTAAAGCATTTTCTGGCCTCATCTGTAATGGGACCAAGGACCAGAGTGCGGGTAATGTCCGTAGTACCGCAGTCATATTGACCGCCGGTATCGCAAAGGAGCAGTCCCTCAGGAAGAATGCTGCAGCTGCTTTCTTCCGTTGCACTGTAGTGAATGATAGCACCGTGGGGGCCGTAGCCGATGATAGGGGCAAAGCTCTCATCCATAAAGCCCGGCTGTTGACGCCGGAAGGCAAGCAAGGTATCGGCCGCAGAGAGCTCCGAGATAGCTTCCTTTCCCGCCTGCTGCTTGATCCAGAACATAAAGTGGGTGAAAGCAGCGCCGTCACGAATGTGAGCCTGAAGCAAGCCCTCTTGTTCCTCTTTATTCTTTATAGCCTTCAAAAGCTCTACCGGGCTTGCTTGCTCCAAAAGTGAAGAAGCACCCGCCAGGGCTTTTAGGATGCTGTAGTTTGTTTTTGCTTTATCTGCCCATACCCGTTTGCCCTGTCCTGCTGCCTGTACGGCGACGGTAAAGCAGTTGTAGGGGCGAAGCGTAAAGCCATCCTCCTGGAGAGAGCAGCGGATATCAGAGGAGAATGCGGCTTCCATGGCATAAAGCTCTGCCTTTTCGGCAGTAATCAGCATGAAGGAGAGAAAAACCGGTGTGTAAGCCACATCATTTCCTCGAAGATTGGTCAGCCAGGCAATTTCGTCCAATGCCGTAAGCAGAAGAATATCGGCCTTCTTTTCTTCCATTGCCTTCCGTACCAATTCCAGCTTTTCGCGTCTGCTTTCGCCCATAAAAGCCGCGTCTGAAGCCCAAATGGGTGCTGCAGAGAGTGGTGGACGGTCTGCCCAAATGCACCCAACCAAAGCAGCGTCCACGGAGAAGCGTATCGATTTATCCGACAAAGCTTCCGTCAAGCGGCTGCCGAAAGCAGCTGTAATTGTACGGGCGTCAAACCCTACTAAAGCATTTTCTTCCAACTTATTCCTAAGATAGTCTTCAAGAGTAGGTACACCGGGCTCGCCGGATTTCATTAATTCAATTGACCCGCCTTCCAGCTGACGGGCTGCCTGGAGAAAATAGCGCCCATCGGTCCAAAGGGCGGCTTCGTTTTTTAATACAACCAGAGTACCGGCTGAACCGGTGAAGCCGGAAACATAGGCTCTGGCCTTAAAAAAGCTGCCTACATACTCGGACCCGTGGTAGTCATCCGAAGGAATGATATAAGCAGACAGATTCCTTTTTTTCATTTCGTCCCGAAGGGCAGATAGAATCTCTTTTACAGTCATGAAAATGCTCCTGTCTATTTGCTTTGTTTTACAGATAATTGCTCGGCCAGTGTCTGCACCACAGCGGCGCAGGCCCCACCGGCTGCTTCAATGGT
>JAKSQI010000141.1 GCA_024404215.1 Oscillospiraceae bacterium | reverse complement strand
CTGTGCTGTGTAGATCTCGCTGGTCGCCGCGTCGATAGCACGGTTTCCACCCTCCGGAAGGGCATCCCGGCTGGAAACATAGAGCTTCGTGCCGTCCTCCCAGTTCAGGCGCAGGGTAGAAACCGCTTCATCCTCCGCCATAAGCTCATTCGGCGGCAAATCCTGCCAGGTACGCATGTTCCCGGATTCTGCAAGAGCCCACACTTCTTCTAAAAGGGCCGGGTCAACCGCCGCATCCACTGCCAGCTCGGAACCATTGGCCGAGGCGGCCGCAGCGAAGGAAAGCATCACGGCATTCTCTTCCCTCTGCAAGGCTAGCGAAGTATAGCCACCCCACTCGTCTCCCGTTACGGAATAGGCACAGCCAATCAGAGCCGGTGCCGATAGTTCACTTGGTTGTGCCTCGCCTTCAGGCTCCTCTTTAGGCTGTGGTCCGGCCCCGCAGGCGGTTAGAAACAGCAGCATGGACAGCAGCAAAGCCATTACCGTCCTACGTTTTTTCACAGGGCTCATGTCCGTCGTTCCCCCTTTTTTCAGACTCCCATTCTTTAAGAAAAACCGAGTGCCAAACGGCACTCGGTTTTGTATCCTTTACAGTCTTGCTACACCGGTGTCCCGGGCAGCCTGTGCCACAGCAGCGGCAACAGCTCCGCATACGCGGGAGTCCAGGGCATTGGGGATGATGTAATCAGCGGACAGCTCATCACCCACCAAATCAGCCAAAGCCTTGGCTGCAGCAATCTTCATGGCATCGTTGATGTCGCTGGCGCGAACATCCAAAGCACCGCGGAAGATGCCGGGAAAGGCCAGAACATTATTAATCTGGTTGGGATAGTCACTGCGGCCGGTACCGATGATGCCTGCGCCGGCAGCCTTGGCCTCTTCCGGCATGATTTCGGGAGTAGGATTGGCCATGGGGAAAATAATGGGAGAGGGAGCCATGCTGCGAACCATGTCAGCCGTCAGCGTTCCGGGGCCGGATACACCGATGAAGACATCTGCGCCGGCAATTACCTCAGCCAGGCTGCCGCTGCGCTTGTCGCGATTGGTAATGGCAGCAATCTCTTCCTTGGCGGCATTCAAACCCTCACGGCCCTCATAAACGGCGCCCTTGCGGTCGCACATGATAACGTCCTTTAGGCCCATGGAAATCAAGAGCTTAACAATGGCAATACCGGCTGCACCGGCACCGCTGGTTACTACGCGAACCTTATCAATGCTGCGGCCGGTGAGCTTAAGGGCATTCATCATGGCAGCCAGAACAACAACGGCCGTGCCATGCTGGTCATCGTGGAAAATGGGAATATCGCAGCGCTGCTTCAGCTTGCGTTCAATCTCAAAGCAGCGGGGAGCAGAAATATCCTCCAGATTAACGCCGCCGAAGGACCCTGCCAGCAGAGCAACCGTATTAACAATTTCATCCACATCCTTGCTGCGGACACAGAGGGGAATGGCATCTACATTGCCAAAGCGCTTGAAGAGCACGCACTTGCCCTCCATAACCGGCATGCCGGCCTCAGGGCCAATGTCGCCCAAGCCGAGAACGGCGGTACCATCTGTAACAACCGCCACCAGATTGCTGCGGCCGGTGAGCTCATAGCTCTTGGAAACATCCTCCTGAATGGCCAGACAGGGTGCGGCAACACCGGGAGTGTAGGCCAGAGACAGGTCATCCTTAGTTTCAATGGGCATCTTGGGGCTGTAGCTGATTTTACCCTTCCACTCGCCATGCAGGCGCAGGGCTTCCTTTGCGTAATCCATTCTCTTTCTCCTCTGTAAACCGTGTATACGGTGAATTTTTCGCTGAATATTGTACCCCATTACCAGAGGATTTGCAACAGAATTCTCCCCTTTTCATGGATTGACGGTTACTCCGCCATGATGTAAAATGGCACTATTCTATGGATAAAGGAATTTCTCTATGAAAAAAGCTGCTTCCCTGCCGGTCTGGCTTTCCGGCCTGGCAGGTATTATTGGTGCGGTGGTCCACAGGCTCCATGTCAGCCGCTGCTACGATGACCTTGGATATATTTTGGCCGGTCAGCCGCTAACGGCGCTCTTAATCGGCATTTCTCTTCTTTCGGCCCTGCTGGCTTTGGTGTGGAGTTTGGTTTTTACTTCCCGCCGATCCGAAAAAGCCTCCTATACCGAGCTTTTCTCCCCCGTTCACGGAGCACTGTATTTCATTTGCGGACTGCTGGCCGCCCTGCTTCTGCTTGCTTTCGGCATCCTGCATTTTCTCATTCTCTCTTATCCGAGCAGAATTGATTATTTGGTCTGCCTTTTGGCTATGCTTGCCGCTGTATGCCTCTTCCTGCTGACTTTGAAGACCTATACCCGCAGAGTCAGCCCAAGCCTTGCATATTTGGCCGCACTGATTGCCGTCTTTTTCTGCCTTTGGATGATTCTACATTTCATCGGCAACAACCGCAATCCTGTTATCCTCTCCTTCTGTCTGGAATGCGTCGCCTTTGGAAGCGCAGCCATGTTTCTTCTGGGCATGGGTTCTGCTGCACTGGGGGCGGTTCAACACTTCACCACCGTCTTTTTTGGCCTTTTGACCATCAGCTTTTCTTTCATCGCCCTGACCGGACAGCAAATTGACACCGCCGACCGTCTGCTCTTAGCAGCCGCTGTTTTGATGACGGCCCCGCCCCTGCTGTGCTGTCTTCGTAAAGCCCCTGAGAAGAAATAAAAACGAGAGCCTTGATTGGCTCTCGTTTTTGTTTCTTCTTTATCTGACACCGGGGGTCCAAAGCTCATCACTGGTGGCCAGGCCCCACTTTTTAAACATATTATTATAAAACTCAGGTCTCAGATAATCCGGACGGATATCATAGGCCAGCTGCTTGTAGCTGAAGCCCATTTTAATCAAGCCACGGACGGATTCAATATAGTTCTCCAGTTCCTTGCCGGCAATGGTATAAATCATTTCATTCTCACCGCAGAGACTGCGCTCATATTCACCGGCGTCCGGCATGGATACGTTAAAATCCTTCTCCCCGTTCAGTATAGGAACCAGGGCAGCACCGCAGGAATCGCAGGTATCAAAGGAGGAGGTGGTGATTTCGCCGGTGTAGTACTTACTGGCCATGAGCAGCTGACGCAGCTGACTGGGTTCACAGTAAATCATAACGGCATCGGGGACAAAATCGCAAGTGGCCAAAGGTGCAATGGCCATGCCGGTCTTAGCCAGCTCTTCCTTAATATAAGGATACTCGGCCACAAAGTGCTTCAGACTGACCTCCGGTTCCCGGATAAAATAGGAACTGCCGACATACTTCTTATCAGCGTCGTCAATCTCACGGAGGCGGAAATTAATCACCGGCCACAGGCACCAGTGGTCCTCCGCAAACATGGCCAGATGATGGCGAGTGCGGCGGGAAAATGCCAGGGCCTGACACAGGGCATAATGCTTGCCCTGCTTGGAAGGCTGTTCGCACAGAGGCGGCACCTCGTCCTCATTAATCAGCTTGATAGCAAGGGGGGCAGTTTTCAGCAGGAAAGCGCTCTCCAGTTCTTCACCAATAGCGTGAATTTCATCTAAAGTCAGCATGGTTGTTACCCCTTTCTTTTCTATAGAACTTGCTTTATTGTAACGCAGTTACTCTTTTTTGAAAAGCAATATTTTCTTCTTTTTGCGCATTCGCCTCTCCCGAGCAGGTTCGTGGATTCCCCCGGTGCTATGCTTGTTCTTCCTTTGGCTTTCCTGTCGGAATATGCGGGCAAACCGCATGCAAGGCTTCCATCAGCCGTTCCGGCTCCTGCCGATACAGTCCCTCCCCAATCTTCAGCATCAGTTCACTGCCGTCAGACAGACGCAGCACCAGCTTATGTATGCTGAAATCATTGCTGCAGCAGCCCACCCGAGAGGCTACCTCCTCAATGCGCCGCCACCAAACGGCAATATCTTGGTACGGAACGGCATACAGCCTCAGCCCTTGACGGCAGAACACATGGCTGTCCCCCGGAATAATTTTTCCATACCCCGTTTTATTTCGGCTTTGTTCGTACAGCTCCGGATTCTCAGCTTTTTTACAGCGATAGGCTTCCAGTTTCATTACGGTCTCCCCTTTGACAAAAGCCCATGCCAACCGGCATGGGCTTTGATGGTGCTTTTAGATGTTGTGCTCAGCGCGGGAGATGATGTCTTCCTGCATGGCTTCAGTCATGTCTACGAAGTAGGCAGAGAAGCCGGCAATACGTACAACCAGGTTGTGGT
>JAKSQI010000140.1 GCA_024404215.1 Oscillospiraceae bacterium | reverse complement strand
AAATAATTCATCTTTGCGGTGTCGTCAGGACGCGAGAGAACCAGCGGCAAGCCCCCGAAGAATGCGTAGTTTTCAAAAGCCTCCTGCCGATCGCCGCCAACGGCAGAGTAGTATTCCGCAAAGCACAGTGGGTGAAGATGAATCTCGTCGCTCCGCCCGCGAAACTCCGAAAGAATATCGCTTGAAAGCATTTTTGAGTTGCTGCCGGTAACGTAAATATCTAGGTTAGAAAGAGAATTCAGATCGTTCAATGCGTCGTAAAAAGTGATACACTTTCCACCTGGATTGTACGGATTAGGCACTTCATCAGACATTTGGATTTCGTCAATAAACAGATAGTATTGACCCATGGAGTTTTCAACAGTAGCACGAACAGCTCCGGAAAGCTCCAGCGGATTACGATAGCGGATATCTTTTGCAAGATCTAACTCGTAGGAAAGAATATGATCTGCGGAAACGCCCGATGCAAGAAGATGATTCTTGAAAAGAGTGCGAAGCAGATAGGACTTACCGCATCGCCGAATGCCGGTAATGACTTTTACCTGTCCGTCCCACATATAAGAAATGAGTTGTTGTAAATAGCGATTGCGTTTAATCTCCATGTTGTCCTCCATTGAAATCTTTTGCAATAGTATTATATAACTCTTCAATGGGATTATACTTCCTTTGAAGATAATGGTCAAGTCTGCGAATGAAATGTTCTCTAGTTTGCTGTAAAAGTTTTCAATAGAATTGGACGGCCTATTGGAACTCTTACCAAATATCCGCTTGTGTGCTGCTGGTAATCTAGTGCAAAAACGCTGAGGATGGCAGCAAAAAACAGAGCCCTGTGTGGGCTCTGTTTTTATTTTTCCTGTATTTGCTTGCCGGTCATGTGCTCAATAGTCAGCTCAAACATCTGCACGGCTTTGCCGGAAGAGTCAATCTCTTCGTCAATCAGGGCGTCGTTGGGGTAGTATTTTTCTGCCAGAATCCTCACCAGACGCAGGGTTTCTTCCCGGTCCTCCAGCTGTCGGCAGCGGCCGAAAATCACAACGCTCTGCATATAAGGGGCCCAGGCCTCCTCCTCCGGAATGCGCTCGTTGCCGTATACGGTAAAGCAGACCTTGTCGTCCTTCTTCAGGGCTTCGGCTTTGTGGCCCACCGGGGCACCGTGGAAGTAGATTTTGTTTTCCTCCTCACAGTAGCGGTAGTTCACCGGCAGGGCATAAGGGTAGCCGTCGTCGCCGTTCACCGCCAAAACGCCCCGGCGCTCCTTTGCCAGCAGCTGCCGGGCCGCTTCGGGGCTGATTTCTTTTGCTTTTCTTCTCATGGGTCGAAACATGGTATCACCTTCCGTATCCGTCTGTATGGTTTCATTTCTTAACAGTTATATTGTAGCGGTATCCCTTCCCGTGGTCAAGCCCCGGGGAAATAGCTGCAGGTGTCGTTGAACCAGGCGTCGTCGTACCAGCTGTCTGTGTCAAAGGCGTAAAGGCGGAAGCTGATTTCTTCTATGTCTTCCCCTCCGGGGTAGTCCCCTTCGTAGAACCAAATGGTCTTGTAGCCCTGCTTGCCGGCGGGTATGATGCAGTAGAAGAAGGCCTCGGAGGGCTCTCCGTTCATGGTAACCTCATCCCAGGTCAGGGTGATATCCCTGTCGGTTTTGTTTTCCACATAGGTCAGCAGGGAATAGTCGTTCCAGTCGTCCTTACTGCCTTCCAGCAGAATAAAGCGGAAGTCGTCGGTATCGGCCACGGTGGCCTCTTGTTCTGTGGTGTAGCGTTCCAGGGGAACTACGGCCTCCGGGCCGGTGCCCACCGGGTAGATGGCTATGTCACAGGTGTTTTGGTAGTCGTATTCTGCCGGATCATATACCTCCAGCTGGAAGGTCAGCTCGCTGAGGCTGTCAAGGGGCTGGTCAAAGGGGGTGCCATAGTTAAACCAAACTGAAGTGGTGATGCTGTCCCCGGCTTCCAGCTCCTCAAACAGGTAGTCTTCGCAGAGATAACCGTTGAGGCTGCTGTAGTTGATGGTAAATACCAGGTCATGGCCGGTCTTGTTTTCCAGTGTCAGGGTGGCAATCAGGCTTCCGTAGCCGTCCAGACAGATTTCCTCCAGCTCAAGGCGGTATTCCTCCGTCTCTACGGTGTCATCCTCCCGGCCCCAAATATACAGGTTGTAGGCCTCGTAGGTAATTCCATCCTCATCCGGCACCCATTCCTCGTCCTCTTCCTCCCAAAGCTCCTCTTCCACGCGCTCCTTGGTGTCTTCAATCACCTTGGTCGCCTGGTCTCGGACCGTTTCGTAGGCACGGACAAAGGGGTCCTTCCGGTTTTCGTGTAAGCCGCAGCCGCAGAGGCTGAGGGTCATAAGAATGGCTAACATCCATGCAAGTGTTTTTTTCATAATGCTTCCTCGCTGTGAGTGTTTGGTTTTCTCTGCCCTTATTCTATCACGGGCCCGGGGGAAATACAGCCCCGCCTGTCCCGATTCCTCCGGTCTATTTTGCTAAATCCGAAAAATGCTCTCCCGGCATCCTACAGCAGCCGGGGGCCTTTGCTTTGCAGCTGCCGGAAGTGTTCCGTCTGCTTGATGGCGTCCTCGTCCAGGTCGTGGAAGGGGATAATGCGGTCCTCGGTGTAGATGCTTCCGGCAGCAACATCCACCGCATAATCCTTTTCGGACATCATCAAAATCTCTTCGTTCAGCAGGCACTCCTCCTCAAACTCCGGGTCATCGGAGGTGGGGGTGCCGTAATAACGGCGGATGCTGTCCCCGTCCGGATAGTCCCGGAAGAAAAGGGCCATGGCGGCGGCCTGCAGCATCAGGTCTTCATCGGGCCGGTTCTCGTAAATGCGGACATCAACCAGCTCTCCGTCGTACAGCAGGCGGATGGTCGGACGGTAAGACATAGGCACGCTTCCTTTCGCTTCCATAAATTCACTTTATCAGTATAACACAGCCCCGCCAAAAGCAAAAGCCGTTCCCTTGCATTGCGGTTGGACAAAAGAAAAAGCCTTCCCCTTGAGGGGAAGGGGGACCGCGGAGCGGTGGATGAGGTGTAGCCATCCGCAGATGGCGTTATCATAACCGAGCCTGCAGGCGAGACAAGTGGCAGTTTTTGGGGCCCCGGTGAAACCCAGTACAACGGATTATGATTTGTGGCAGCATCCCTTGACTATTTGACAAAGATTGATTTTATCGTATAATAAACGTGAGGAGGGATGAATATGGTATATTCTGTTGAACAGCTTCAAGCCATTATTGCGCCGATTGCTGTCAAATATCAGTTGCCTGCTGTTTACCTTTTTGGCTCTTATGCCAGAGGTGAGGCCAATGAAAACAGCGATATTGATTTGCTAATAGATACCTCCGGGACAGAGTTAACCTCATTGATGAAATTGGGTGCCCTTTATTGTGAACTGCAGGAGGTGCTTCACAAGACGGTTGATCTGATTACGGTGAGTTCCCTGGAACAAACGGCCCAAATGCCCAGTGAAGTTGTGTTCAAAGAAACGGTAAAGCGAGAGCGGGTGAGCCTGTATGCTGCGGCCTGATTTACAGCGTTTAAACCATATTGCAGATTATTGCCGTGAAATTGACAAGACCATCGCACGCTATGGGGATAGCTTGGAAACCTTTAAACAAGATGCAGATTACCAGCGGTCTGTATCCTTTTGCATTCTGCAAATTGGAGAATTGAGCGGTGGTTTGAGCGAAGAGTTTAGAAGCTCAACATCTGGCCAAATGCCGTGGGGCGCTATAAAGGGAATGCGTAACCTGGTTGCCCATAACTATGGAAGCATGAGTCATGATATCATTTGGCAGACAGCCAAAGAGGATGTCCCGGCGGTTTTAAGCTTCTGTGAGGAACAAGTAAAGAAGAATGGCTGAAATACACTAGCCGGACACGGAAAACCCATGTCCGGCTTTTTTCATACCTCTTGCCAGAGGAATGCCATCGGCATGCCTGCCAGTCACTCACATGTTATCCAGGGTTTCCTCGGCACAGTCGTACAGTTTCTCCGCCACGCCCTGCTTCAGAATGCCACACTTGGGGCAGGAGAGCACCGTCAGCAGCTTCCGCTCCTTCCGCAGGAAGGACTGCTGAAAGTTCCACAGCACTATGCTGTCCCATATCTTTTTGGGGGTAGCCGGGGCAGGCACGTGGTGGTCCAGCAGCATGGCGTGGTTCCAGTCCAAGCGGCAGAGGCTGAAGCTGGCGGCAGAGTTGATGCACATCTCGTAAAACACATAGGGGCAGGTGCTGACCTCACCGGGTTGGGC
>JAKSQI010000014.1 GCA_024404215.1 Oscillospiraceae bacterium | reverse complement strand
TTGAGTATGATAAGATCGAGAAGATCCGCGGTATGGACATCGTAATATGCACCACCGCTGAGACCGATGAAGAAGCCAGAGAGCTGCTCAAGCTCCTGGGTGCTCCCTTCATCCAGGCTTAAGGAGAGATAGTATGGCAAAGAAATCTATGATTCTCAAGCAGCAGAAAGAGGCTAAGTTCTCCAGCCGCCGATACAACCGCTGCAAGATTTGCGGTCGTCCCCATGCTTATCTGCGCAACTACGGTATCTGCCGTATCTGCTTCCGTGAACTGGCCTACAAGGGCGAGATTCCCGGCGTAAAGAAGGCATCCTGGTAAAGAGCGTTTCCGGGCAGCTCTGCTGCCCGGTCCGGTTGCTTTCCTAAACATGTATTGATGGCGAAAGGTCAATCTCAATCGGCTTTGCTTATTGACCTTGATACCTCGCCACAAAAACAGGCATTGCCTGTAACTCTAACAAGGAGGATATATCCACATGCAAATCACTGATCCCATTGCAGACATGCTGACTCGTATCCGCAACGCCGGTACTGCCAAGCATGCCACCGTCGACGTCCCCTGTTCCAAGATGAAGAAGGCCATTGCTGAGATTCTTCTGGAGGAAGGCTACATCAAGAACTTCCAGATTATCAACGATGGTGTTCAGGGCGTCATCCGCATCACCCTCAAGTACAACGGAACCGAAAAGGCCATTGCTGGTCTGCGTCGTGTTTCCAAGCCCGGTCTGCGTGTTTACGCCGGCTCCGATGAACTGCCCCGCGTTCTGCGTGGTCTGGGCATCGCCATCATTTCCACTTCCAAGGGCGTCATGACCGACAAGAAGGCCCGCGAGGCTCATGTCGGCGGCGAAGTCCTGGCATTTGTTTGGTAAGGGGGAAGAGACATGTCTAGAATTGGTAGAGCCCCCATTGCCATTCCTGCCGGAGTGGAAGTTACCCTGGAGGGTAACGTAATTACTGTCAAGGGTCCTAAGGGCACCCTGACCCGTACACTGAACCCTGAGCTTTCCGTTTCTGTTGATGCCGGTGTTATTACCGTTTCCCGTCCCAATGACGAGAAGTACAACCGCAGCATCCATGGTCTGAACCGCACTTTGATTGCTAACATGATCAACGGCGTAACCAATGGTTATGAGAAGACCCTGGAAATCAATGGTGTTGGTTACAGAGCAGCTAAGGAAGGCAACAAGCTTGTCATGAACCTTGGTTTTTCTCACCAGGTATTTGTACCCGAAATCGATGGTATCACCATTGATGTTCCCAACCCCAATCAGGTTGTAATTAAGGGTATTGATAAGCAGCTGGTTGGCCAGTTTGCAGCCGATGTTCGCAGCAAGAGACCTCCCGAGCCTTACAAGGGCAAGGGCATCAAGTATGCTGACGAAGTTATCCGCCGCAAAGAAGGCAAGACCGGCGGTAAGTAAGGGGAGGTGTGCCTAAATGATTAGAAGACCTGATACGAAAGCTCAGCGTGCCAAGCGTCACCTGAGAGTTAGAAGCAAGGTTTCCGGCACGCCCGAGCGTCCCAGACTTTGCGTATTCCGCAGTGAGAAGAACATTTATGCTCAGATCATTGATGATGTAAACGGTGTAACCTTGGCTTCTGCCAGCACCGTTGAGAAGTCCTTTGAAGGCCTGGGTGGCAACAAGGAAGCCGCCCGTAAGATTGGCATGACCGTTGCTGAGCGTGCCAAGGCTAAGGGAATTGATACTGTAGTTTTTGACCGCGGCGGTTATGTATATCACGGCCGTGTTCAGGAACTGGCAGAAGGCGCCCGTGAAGGCGGCCTGGAATTTTAACGGAAGGAGGAAACAGAAATGGCTTACAATAATGAAAGAAGAGATAGAAGAGACAACAGAAGACAGCAGGAAGAAGCTGCTCCTGAGTTTATCGAAAAGGTTGTTCACCTGAATCGTGTTTCCAAAACCGTTAAGGGTGGCCGCGTTATGAAGTTCTCCGCTCTGTGCGTTGTCGGCGACGGCAAGGGCAGAGTTGGTTATGGCTTGGGCAAGGCCGGTGAAGTTTCCGAAGCTATCCGCAAGGGCCTTGAGGATGCTAAGAAGAACATCACCACCGTCACCCTGCAGGGTACCACCATTCCTCATGAGATTATCGGTGAGTCCGGCGCCGGCAGAGTTCTGCTGAAGCCCGCCCCTGCCGGTACCGGTGTTATCGCCGGCGGCGCAGTTCGTGCCGTTGTTGAAGCTGCCGGTATCTCCGACATCAGAACCAAGTGCCTGCGTACCAACAACCCTCAGAACGTTGTTGCTGCTACCATGGAAGGCCTGAAGGCCCTCCGTAACGCAGAGCAGGTCGCCAAGATCCGTGGCAAAGCTGCCAACGAGATCGTTTGATGGGAGGTCTGACTGATGGCAAATCTTAAAATTAAGCTCGTTAAGAGCCTGAACGGCAGACTGGACAAGCATATTGCTACTGCTAAGAGCCTGGGCCTGACCAAAATCGGTGCCGAGACTGTTCAGCCTGATAACCCCCAGACCAGAGGCAAGATTGCTAAGATTGCATATCTTGTTTCTGTAACCGAAGAGTAAGGAGGACAGGAAATGTATATTCATGAACTGACTCCCGCTGAAGGCTCCACTCATGTTGCCAAGCGCAAGGGCCGTGGACACGGCACCGGCAATGGCAAAACAGCCGGTCGCGGGCATAAGGGCCAGAAGGCAAGATCCGGCGGCGGTGTTAGAGTAGGCTTCGAAGGCGGCCAGATGCCTCTGGCTCGCCGCGTTCCCAAGAGAGGCTTCAATAACATTTTTGCCAAGCCCCTGGATGCTATCAACGTCTCCATGCTGGACCGTTTTGAAGACGGTGCCGAGGTTGGTGTAGAAGAGCTGATTGCTGCCGGTATTATTTCCGACTGCAAGTACGGCGTAAAAATTCTGGGCAACGGTGAAATCACTAAGAAACTGACTGTAAAGGCTGCAGCCTTCTCCGATTCTGCTAAAGCAAAGATCGAAGCAGTAGGCGGAAAGGCTGAGGTGGTGTAAGGTGTTTCAAACTATACGCAATGCTTGGAAGGTAGAAGAGATTCGCAGAAAAATGCTGTTCACCCTCTTCATTGTCCTCATTTATCGTATAGGAAACTCAATTACCGTACCTTATGTTAATACAGGGCTGTTGAGCTCTTACTTCAACAGCATGCAGAACACTGTTCTGGGTCTGTATAACGTTATGTCCGGTAGTTCCTTCTCCATGGCAACCCTTTTTGCGCTGTCAATTCAGCCCTACATCAATGCCAGCATTATTATTCAGCTGCTGTGCATTGCCATTCCTGCACTGGAACGCCTGAGCAAGGAAGGCGGAGAAGAAGGCAAGGAAAAGATTCAGAACATTACCCGTTATTCTACGGTGGCCATTGCGCTGATTCAGGGCTTCGGTTACTATGTGCTGATTAAGAACAACGGAGCTCTGATGGAGTCCGGTGCCGGCTTCTGGCCTGGTCTGGTCATTGTAATGACCTTCGTGGCCGGTTCCTCTCTGCTGATGTGGATGGGTGAGCAGATTACCGAATTCGGTATCGGAAACGGCATTTCTGTTATCCTGTTCATCAGCATTGTATCTCGCTTCCCCAACCGTATTGCCAATGTAATCTCCTCTATCATGAACAAGCCCTCCAGCTGGTGGATTTATCTGCTCATGCTGATTGGTATCGTAGCCATGGTAGTGCTGATTGTTATTGTAACCAATGCGGAGAGACGTATTCCCGTGCAGTATTCCAAGAGAGTTGTTGGCCGTAAGATGTACGGTGGCCAGTCCACCCATCTTCCCATCAAGGTAAACATGTCCGGCGTTCTGCCTGTCATCTTTGCCAGCACCATTGCCTCTCTGCCCGCCACAATCGCTGCTTTTGTTCCCAAATGGAGCGACGGTGCTTTTATCAAGTTCTTTGATACGGATAAAATCCCCTATATGGTGATTTACTTCCTGCTGATCGTATTCTTCAGTTACTTCTACTCCACCATTCAGTTTAACCCGATTGAGGTGGCAAATAACCTGAAGAAAAACGGCGGCTTTATCCCCGGCTTCCGCGCCGGCAAGCCTACCAGCGAATTCATCAGCAAGGTTCTGAACAAGATTACCCTCTTCGGTGCCATCTATCTGGCCATTGTTGCCCTGGTTCCCCTGATTGTAAGCTTCTGCTCAGCAACAGCCAAGAATTCCGGTGTATCTCTGGGCGGCACTTCCATGATCATTGTCATCGGTGTTGCACTTGAGATTGTAAAGGCTCTGGAAACCCAGCTGATGATGCGTCATTACAAGGGCTTCCTTGAATAAGGAGTAAGATTTATGAAACTGATTCTTTTAGGAGCTCCCGGTGCCGGTAAAGGCACTCAGGCTGAAATCATCAGCAAAAAGCTTAACATTCCCACCATTTCTACCGGAAACATCCTTCGGGCTGCCGTTAAGAACGAGACGCCCGTTGGTCTGAAGGCCAAGTCCTATATGGATGCAGGCGCTCTTGTTCCCGATGAAGTGATTATTGGCATCATGCAGGAGCGTCTGGCTGAGCCTGACTGTGCAGAGGGCTATATCCTCGACGGCATGCCTAGAACCATTGCTCAGGCTGAGGCTTTGGAAGCGGGTAACGTTACCATTGATGTCGCCCTTTCCATTGAAATCTCCGATGAGACCATTGAGGCACGCATGACCGGCCGTCGCACCTGCACATCCTGCGGTGCTACCTATCATGTGGTTGCAAATCCCCCCAAGACTGAGGGCGTCTGTGACAATTGCGGCGCTGAGCTGACCATCCGGAAGGACGACCAGCCTGAAACCGTAAAGAATCGTCTGAAGGTTTATCATCAGGAAACCGAGCCCCTCAAGGACTTCTACAAGTCCCGCGGGAAGCTCAAGCTGGTAGATAATCAGTCCACCATTGAACTGACTACCGCAGCTATCTGTGACGCTTTGGGCATCTAAGCCGGTCTTATGATTAAGCTTAAATCCCAGAGAGAGATTTCCCTTATGCGCAAGGCGGGAGAGATTACCGCGGCAGCCCGCGCTTATGCGGGAAAACTGGTAACCGCCGGCATTACAACCCGGGAAATCGATAAAGCAGTACACGATTTTATCATCGCTCAGGGAGCCACTCCCACCTTTTTAGGCTACAGCGGATATCCGGCAAGCGTTTGCCTGTCGGTAAACGATGAACTCATTCACGGAATACCCGGTAAACGGGTACTCCGTGACGGGGATATCGTTTCCGTGGATGTAGGAGCGACCTGGCACGGCTATGTCGGAGACTGCGCTGCTACCTTCACCGTTGGTGAGGTTCCGGCAGAGACCCGCAGGCTCATTGAGGTAACACGGCAAAGCTTCTTCGAAGGCATTAAGTATGCCAGAGAGGGCTACCGTATTTCTGATATTGGACATGCCGTACAGCAGTATGTAGAGGAAAACGGGTTTTCCGTTGTCAGAGAGTATGTTGGCCACGGCGTTGGCGCTGCCATGCATGAGGACCCAGAGGTTCCCAATTACGGGAAGCCTGGAAGAGGTCCGCGGCTGGTGCGTGGCATGACGCTGGCTGTGGAGCCCATGGTTAACATGGGAACAGCTGCCATTCGGGTTTTGGATGACGGCTGGACCGTAGTAACACAGGATGGCAAGCCCGCCTGTCACTATGAAAACACCATACTGATAACATCCGGTGATCCGGAAATCCTCACTGTGTGCGGAGAAGAATGATATGACAGTTTCGGCTGCGGATATTGTTCGATGCGCAAACGGCCGCGATAAAGGACGCCTTTTTATGGTACTTGCTACCGAGGAGGGCAGAGTCCTGTTAGCTGACGGGAAGCACCGAAAGGTGAACAGGCCAAAGCAAAAAAGCTTAAAGCATGTTCAACTGGTGCACAGGCCCGGTGCCGATTTCCTTTTTCAGCTGCAAGGCGGAGAAAAGATCACAGACAAACAATTACGCATTACCATGGCGGCTTTCGCCGCCGGCAAAACCGAATACCAGGGAGGTATGTCAGTTGGCTAAAGACGACATGATAGAGCTGGAGGGGACAGTAGTCGAAGCACTGCCCAACACGATGTTCCAGGTGGATATCGGCGGAGGTCACACCATATTGGCGCATATCTCCGGTAAGCTTCGGATGAATTTTATCAGAATTCTTCCCGGCGATAAGGTTACGGTACAGATGTCACCCTATGACCTGACCCGCGGAAGAATAACATGGCGTAGTAAGTAGGAGGTTTCAACATGAAAGTAAGACCGTCCGTTAAGCCCATTTGCGAAAAGTGCAAAGTCATTAAGCGTAAGGGCAAAGTAATGGTAATCTGCGAGAACCCTAAGCACAAGCAGCGTCAGGGTTAAGCAGAGCGATCGTCATTTTGAACGAAAGGAATGATAGACAAATATGGCACGTATTTCCGGCGTTGACCTGCCCAAGGACAAAAGAATTGAAATTGGCCTGACCTATGTATACGGTATTGGCCTGACCAGTGCTAAGAAGATTCTGGCTGAGACAGGCATCAATCCCGATACCAGAGTTAAAGACCTCACTGATGAGGAAGAAGCAAAGCTGCGTGAGTGCATTGATAAGAGCTACATTGTAGAAGGCGACCTGCGTCGTTCCGTTGCTCTGGACATTAAGCGTCTGACCGAGGTTGGCTGCTATCGTGGCACTCGTCACAGAAGATCTCTGCCCGTTCGTGGTCAGAGAAGCAAGACCAATGCTCGTACCCGCAAGGGCCCCAAGCACACCGTTGCTAACAAGAAGAAGTAAGGAGGGATATGTATGGCAGCCAACACTAAAGGCAAGAAGGTAAGAACTAAGCGCCGCGAGCGTAAGAATGTCGAGAAGGGCGCAGTACATATCAGCTCTTCTTTCAACAACACCATGGTAACCATTACCGATACTGCCGGTAATGCTTTGTCCTGGGCTTCCGCTGGTGGCATGGGCTTCCGCGGCAGCAAGAAATCCACTCCCTTTGCCGCTCAGACTGCAGCTGAGACTGCTGCCAAGGCTGCAATGGAGCATGGCCTGAAGACTGTAGAAGTTTTCGTTAAGGGCCCCGGTTCAGGCCGTGAAGCCGCTATCCGCGCTCTGCAGTCTGCCGGTTTGGAAGTCACCATGATTAAAGATGTGACCCCCATTCCTCACAACGGATGCCGTCCTCCCAAGAGAAGACGTGTCTGATCGAGTATAGGAGGTAAACGAATATGGCTAAAAATATGCAGCCCATTGCTAAGCGTTGCAAAGCGCTGAACCTGTCTCCTGCTACCCTTGGCTACGCCAAGAAGGAGACCAACCGCAATCCCAAGGGCCAGATGAGAAAGAAGCAGTCTGAGTACGCTCAGCAGATGAATGAGAAGCAGAAGGTTAAGTTTGTGTACGGCATGCTGGAAAAGCAGTTCCGTTCCTACTACGAGAAGGCCGCCCGCATGAGCGGCAAGACCGGTGATAACCTGCTGGTTCTGTGTGAGCGCCGTCTTGACAACGCTGTATTTGCTCTTGGTTTTGCTACTACCCGCCGTCAGGCCCGTCAGCTGGTAAACCACGGCCACTTCACCATCAATGGCAAGAGAGTAAACATTCCCTCTTACCTGGTTAAGCCCGGTGAAGTAATTGCTGTTGCTGAAACTTCCCGTCAGTCCCCCATTTTCAAGAGACTGACCGGTGAGGATGCACCCGCTGTTGTTGTTACTCCCGCTTGGCTGGAGCGCGACAAGAACGAGCTGAAGGGTACCGTCCTGCAGATGCCTACCCGCGAAGATGTTCCCTTCCCCGTGGAAGAGCACCTCATCGTCGAGTTGTATTCTAAGTAATCAGCCCAATCCGAATACTGGTTATCAGACGTTATTAACGTCAATTGCATGAAGGAGGGTATAAATGGTAGAAATTGAAAGACCGCGCATTGATTGTATCGAAACTCCCGGCGATGATTCTTACGGGAAATATGTTGTAGAGCCTTTGGAGCGCGGTTATGGCACAACCTTAGGTAACTCCCTTCGACGGATTCTTCTGTCTTCTCTTCCCGGTACTGCTGTTACCACAATTAAAATTGCCGGTATCCAGCATGAGTTTTCCACTATCCCCGGTGTAAAGGAAGACGTTACAGAGATTGTTCTGAACATCAAGGGCATTATTGCCCGCCTGCATTGCCAGGGAACGAAGACCGTTTATATTGAAGCAACAGGAGAGTGCGAAGTCACAGCCGGTGATATCAAAGCCGACGGTGAAGTTGAGATTCTCAATCCTGATTTGCACATTGCTACTTTGGGTCCCGATGCTGTACTCAGCATCGAGATGACCATTGGACACGGCCGTGGCTATGTGCCCGCAGAGCGGAACAAGCTGCCGCAGCCGGTAATTGGCGTCATTCCCATTGACTCCATCTATACGCCTGTCCTGAAGGTTAACTACACTGTAGAAAACACCCGTGTAGGTAATATGACCGACTTTGACAAGCTGACTCTGGAGGTTTGGACGGATAAGACCATTTCCGCCCGTGATGCGGTATCTCTCGGCGCCAAGATTCTGTGCGATCATTTTGCACTGTTTACCGATTTGTCCGAGTCCATCAGCAGCACTTCTACCGTTGTTGAAAAGCCGGTGACTGAGCCTGACAAGGTTCTGTCCATGACGATTGAAGAGTTGGATCTCTCTGTAAGAAGCTTCAACTGCCTCAAGCGTGCCAGCATCAACACCGTTGGTGATTTGATTTCCAAAACCGAGGATGAAATGATTAAGGTCCGTAACCTTGGCCGTAAGTCCCTGGAAGAAGTCATTCACAAGCTTGCCATGATGGGTCTCGCACTGGCCAGCGACGAAATCAGCAAAGACTGACTCTTGAAGAAGGAGGAGAAAGAACATGCCCGGAACACGTAAACTCGGCAAGACTACAGACCAGCGTATGGCTATGCTCAGACAGCAGGTTACCGATTTCCTGGATAATGGTAAGATGGAAACCACCGTTACCCGTGCTAAGGAAATTGCCCCTTTGGCCGAGAAGATGATTACCCTTGGTAAGAAGAACACCCTGGCTTCTCGCCGTCAGGCTCTGGCTTTCATCACCAGAGAGGATGTTACCACTAAGGTATTTAAGGAGCTTGCCGCAACTTATGCAGAGCGCAATGGTGGTTATACCCGTATCACTAAGATCGGTCCCCGCCGCGGCGATGCTGCTGAAATGGCAGTTATTGAGCTCGTTTAATTCATGAATGAAGTCCCCCGAATCCAGTATTCGGGGGATTTTTCTTTTGTCTGCAGGGGATATCCCTTTTTTTGTTCATAATTGTGTGCTATACTATGCTAGTATCAATAGGTTCGGAAATGGCCGAACAGGAGGAACAAACATGTTTAAAAATCTGGTTTCTAAAATCTTCGGTACCCATAGCGACCGTGAGTTAAAAGCCATAGAGCCTCTGGTTAATGCTGTTTTAGCAAAAGAGGATGAATATAGAGCGCTGACCGATGAGGAGCTGAAGGCCAAAACCCCCTGGCTGAGACAGCGCCTGGCAGACGGTGAGACCTTGGATGACATTCTGCCTGATGCCTTTGCGGCCATCCGGGAAGCGGCAGACCGCGTCCTGTCCATGCGGCCCTATCGGGTACAGCTTATTGGCGGTATTGTTCTTCATCAGGGGCGAATCGCTGAAATGAAAACCGGTGAAGGAAAAACTTTGGTTGCTGTCCTGCCTGCTTACCTAAATGCTTTGGCCGGGAAGGGCGTTCATATTGTTACCGTTAACGATTACTTGGCCCGTCGAGACAGTGAATGGATGGGTAAGGTCCATCGTTTTATGGGCCTTAGTGTAGGTCTTATTGTTCAGGGGCTTACCAGTGAGGAACGTCGGGCTGCCTACACTGCCGATATTACCTATGGTACTAACTCGGAAATCGGCTTTGATTACCTCCGTGATAATATGGCCCTCTACAAAGAGCGCATGGTTCAGCGGGGCCATAGCTTTGCTGTTGTAGATGAAGTGGACTCTATTCTCATTGATGAAGCCCGCACCCCTTTGATTATCTCCGGTGTAGGGGATGAGTCTACCGACCTCTATGGTCAGGCCGATGATTTTGTCTCTCGCCTCAAGAAGGTGGTTTATGCCTCAGTGGATGAAAAGGCCGAGGAGGATGAAAACCTGGATGCAGACTTCGTTGTTGATGAAAAGGCAAGAACGGCAACACTGACTGCCCGGGGTACCGCCAAGGCGGAAAAGTTCTTTGGCATTGAAAATCTTTCCGACCTGGAAAATGCAACTCTCTCTCATCATATCAATCAGGCTATTAAGGCCCATGGCATTATGAAGCGGGATGTAGACTATGTTGTCAAGGACGGCGAGGTCCTCATTGTTGATGAATTCACCGGCCGCATTATGTATGGCCGCCGCTATTCCGAGGGTCTGCATCAGGCTTTGGAAGCCAAAGAGCATGTGAATGTAGAGAAGGAAACCAAAACCCAGGCGACCATTACCTACCAAAACTTCTTCCGCCTTTACGACAAGCTGTCCGGCATGACCGGTACGGCCATGACCGAGGAGGAAGAGTTCTCCACCATTTATAAGCTGGATATTATAGAGATTCCCACCAACAAGCCGGTTATTCGTCACGATTATCCAGATGTTGTCTATAAAAACGACTCTGCCAAAAACCGTGCCATTCTGGAACAGATTAAAGCCTGCCACGAGAAGGGGCAGCCCGTTCTGGTAGGTACTGTATCCATCGAGAAGAGCGAATATCTGGCCAGCCTTTTGAAAAAGGAAGGCATTCCCCGCAACGTCTTGAATGCCAAGTACCACGATAAGGAAGCCGAAATCATTGCTCAGGCCGGTAAATTCGGCGCGGTAACCATAGCGACCAACATGGCCGGCCGAGGCACGGATATTATGCTGGGCGGCAATGCAGAATACATGGCCAAGAATGATCTCCGCAAGGCCGGCTTTGAAGAGGATGTTATTGCTGAGGCTACTGGCTATGCCGACACTGAGGATGAGGACATTCTGAAGGCCAGAGCTCTTTACGCACAGCAGCTGGCTGAGCATAAGAAGGAAACCGATGCGGAGGCTGAACGGGTACGGGAGGCCGGCGGCCTTTTCATCATCGGTACCGAACGCCATGAGGCGCGCCGTATTGACAATCAGCTTCGTGGTCGTTCCGGCCGTCAAGGGGACCCCGGCGAAACCCGCTTTTATATTGCATTGACGGACGATATTATGCGTCTGTTCGGCGGTGAGCGGGTTGAGAACATTATGAATACCCTCAAAGCCGATGAGGACATCCCCATTGAAATGAAAATTCTCTCTAATTCCATTGAAAGCGCCCAGCGCCGGGTTGAAAGCCGCAACTTCCAATCCCGTAAAAACGTGCTGGAGTACGACGATGTTATGAACCAGCAGCGCAACATCATCTACGAGCAGCGCCGTAAGGTTTTGGACGGGGAAAACCTGGAGCAGTATATTCGGTCCATGCGGAAGGACGTTATCAGTCGTTCCGTTGCAGCTGAGTTTTTCACCGACCGCATTACGGATCCTCTGCGTTTGGAGGAGGCTACGGACCAGCTGGAGCAGCTCTTCCTCCGCAAAGGAGAATTAACTATTCCCGAGGGAGGCTTTACGAAAGAGTCTTTGATTGCTGCCGTTCTGGAAAAGGCCGAGGCCTTCTATTCAGCCAAGGAAAAGGCTTTGGGGCTGATTCCCGGTACCGATATGCCGGTCATCCGTGAACTGGAACGGGTCATTTTGCTGCGGGTTGTAGACGAATACTGGATGGAACACATTGATGCCATGAGTGACCTCCGCCAGAGTGTAGGACTCCGGGCCTATGGTCAGGTTAATCCTGTAGACGAGTACAAGCATGAAGGCTTTGACATGTTTGAAGCTATGGTCAACGGCATCCGTGAGGAGGTTGTTCGGCGACTCTTTACCGTACAGCTTAAGACCCAGTCGCTGGAGCGTAAGAGTGTTGGTGGAAAGAGTGTAGCCGTATCCGGTGGTGTGGGCAACAGAGCCCCTGTAGTCAAAAAGAAAGCCGATAAGATTCGCCCCAATGATCCCTGTCCCTGCGGCAAAAAACGTCCCAATGGTCTTCCTATGAAGTATAAGGACTGCTGTGGTCGGGGCAACCGAATGATTTAACAGCTGCCCGCTTTGGGCAGGAGGTTTGCTTAGTGAAACATAAACTCGTGCATAAGACTGTGGCACTGCTTCTGGCCCTTCTTCTTGTGCTGTCCGGCTGCGGTTCGGCTGACCGACCTGAGGAACAGCAGGGGCCGGCTTTTCCGGAAAGCCAGAAGCCTCAGACTGGAGGCGAGGAAGAAAGCGATGCCCAGGAGACGCCCTCCCGTGTGGCGGTAAACGAACGCTTTACCCTTCGCATTTCCGGGGATGACGGCTTTAATCCGCTGACCTGTAAAAGTGTTTATAACGAATCCGTTATGAGTCTGATCTACGAAAGTCTCTTTTTTCTGGATGCCTCTTTGGAGCCCAGGCCCCTGCTCTGTGATACCTGCACAACTGAGGACGGCATTACCTATACGTTGACTTTGATCGATGCGAAAATGCATGACGGCAGTGACCTGAAGCCGGTGGATGGGGTGTATTCCATTAATCAGGCTCGTATGGGCAGCAAGTACAGCGCCCGGCTGGCGAACATACAGGAATGCTACGATAATGGCTTTGGCGGAATCGTCATTGTTTTGAAAAATCAGGATTATTCTCTGCCTGCCTTGCTGGATATTCCCATTATTTGTGCCGGCAGCATGCTGGAGGATTACCCGGCAGGTACGGGCCCCTATGTATTAAAAAAGAGCGGCCGCAGTCTGGTTTTGAGAAGCTTCTCTTCTTATCGCAGCTATGAGGCAATTCCTCTTTCCATTATATACTTGACCGAAATTGAAGATGATGAGGTGGAGCAGAGCTTTTCCAACCAAAACCTGGATTTGCTTTGGTATGACCCGGCAGGCACCGTAAACCTTAACATGTATGGCGAGTATGAAACCCGCCGCTATGATACCTCTATTCTCCAGTACATTGGCTTTAATTACACCAATACGGCTCTCAATGATATCCGGGTTCGAAGGGCCATCAGCTATGCGGTTGACCGGGAAAGTATTGTTGAGGAGACCTACGGAGGCATGGCCCGGGCGGCTTACAGCATATTCAATTCCGGCTGGTATCTTTATGATGACAGCTGGGAGATGGAGGAGGATGGCTCGCTGGCGGCCATGGCGGCGCAGCTGGCAGAAGCTGGCCTGCAGGATTTTAACCACGATGGCTATCTGGAATACCCGGTTGGAACCTCCTACTTTGAGGAAAACCTTCGCTTCCTGGTCTATAAGGGAAGCGAGAAAAAGGTAGAAACTGCCACGGCTATAGCGGAAACCCTGGGGCGCGTAGGTCTGCGGGTTACCGTGAGGGCACTGGACTGGGAGGAGTATCTTTACACACTTCAGGACGGCAACTATGACCTTTACTATGGGGAAGCTGCTTTGACCCATAATTTGGACCTTTCTCCCTTGTTGTCTCCCGGTGGAAGCCTTCGTTATGGCGGTACAGGCGGAGCAGACTACGAAAAACTCATTACAGCTGCGGCTGAGGCACCAGATGACCAGACCCGTCTGGTTTATCTGGGCGGAATCAGTGCGAAGGTATCGGAGGAGCTTCCACTGATACCCATATTATATCGGCAGTACGTGGTATATACCCATCGCGGTGAGGTGAACGGACTGCGACCCTCTGTTACCGGGCTTTTCCAGTCGGTGACAGAATGGAGCATTCATTTAAAGTAACGGGAGGATATGCAATGACGGACAGAAAACTACTGGAACGGGCAGCAGAAGCCATGGCCAATGCTTATGCCCCTTATTCCCGTTTCCCTGTGGGAGCGGCGCTGGAATGCGAGGACGGCTCAGTTTTTACGGGATGTAATGTGGAAAACTGCGCCCTGGGCTGCACCATGTGTGCAGAAAGTGTGGCAGTAGGAAATGCGGTCAGTCATGGGCATACCGATTTTGTCCGTCTGGCAGTATTTACCCGGGGCACCGGCTATCGTTATCCTTGCGGGGAATGCCGGCAGGTGCTCAATGAGTTCGCCCCCAATCTGGAAATCCTTATTGGTCGGGCCGATGGCCGCTATGTCAGCTATCATCTTGATGATTTGCTGCCCAACCCCTTTAACAGCAGTCAGTTGGAGTGACTTTTACGGATTGTCACAAATTGTAACGGCTTTTGCCTTATATTGCGAATAGGGTAGGGCTATACTGGAACAGTAAAAGACTGTAAGAACGGAGGCTATGACCTTGGACGATTATACGCGCAAGTTTAATGTTATTTCCAAAGAAAACCAGACAAAAGAAATCCTGTCCGCCGTGTATGAGGCGCTTAGGGTCAAGGGCTACGACCCCATTAATCAGATTATCGGTTATATCGTGTCAGAGGATCCCACTTATATTACCAACTATAACGGTGCCAGAAGCTTAATCTGCCGCCTGGACCGGGATGAATTGCTGGAGGAACTTTTGACAGCATACCTAAAGGGCAAATAACGCTTATCAGCCGGTATCCGTAAGGATGCCGGCTGTCCTTTCTCTTATCAGACGACTTAAAGGTTACAATCAGTTACAGGAAAGCTTGACACATTAATAACAATATGTTACAATACGGTAACACATTATCTGCGAAGGAGTGATTTAGGATGGCAAAGAGCCTTGCCCTGGAATACAAAGGCTTTCCGCTGAGACGGAAAGATAATCTCATTTATTTCGGCAACATGTCCGATAAATACATTGCCATGCTTCAGATTTTAGAAACCAAAAAGGTAGAGGATATGGAGGTTGCCTCAAAGGTATCCGTTCAGCTTCAGCTGACCGATCCCGAACTGAAGTCCCGTGACCGCGTCGTTAAAAAAGGTGAGAGAACCGGCCTGTATGATTCCATTGACCTTGCTTACATTTGGCTGACTCGTGCATTGAACAGCTAAGGATGGTGTCATTGTGAAAAGCTTTAAGTGTCTGATATGTCTGATTCTTTCAGTAGCCATGCTGGCAGGGCTTTGCGTCCTGTCTGCCTCCGCTGCCGATACGGTGGCCTATGGGGCTGCAACTGTTACGGCTTCCGTTCTTAACATTCGTTCCGGTCCTGGTACCAGTTATTCCATTGTATCTACTGTGAACAGCGGGTCTACCGTAGTGGTTCAGGAGAAAACAACAGACTCCTGGTATCGCATCAACTATAACGGCAAGGATGGCTACGTCTGCACCGATTACTTGAAAAACGTTACCACCAAGGCTGAGCTGAGTCTAACCGGTAAGGTTAACAACTCCGAAGTGCGTTATCGCAGCACAGCTTCCGTTTCCGGCTCTATTCTTGGGGTTATTCCCATGGGGACCAACGTAACCATTACCGGAATTGACAGCGGCTGGTATCAGCTGAGCTATAACGGCAAAACCGGCTACATGCGGTCTGACTATGTTACCGTTAACGGTGCCGCTTCCGCAGCAGCTCCTTCTCAAAATACGCAGGAGGAGAGCAAGCCTGCGGAAAAGACGGAAGCTGAGCAGGAGGGCAAGGCAGGAACGGTTAACAACAACTATGTAAATTTCCGTACCGGCCCTGCCACAACCTATTCTGTAATCCGCATGCTGAATACCGGCACCTTGGTTACAGTTCTCAGTGAGAGCAACGGCTGGTCCAAGATTTCTTACAACGGCAAAACCGGCTATATGAGCAGCCAGTATATTACCCTCAGCACGGCTGAGACCTCTGCACCCTCTGTCAGCACTCCGGAGGCCGGGCAGCCTGCTGCTCCCGCAACCGGCACCACTGCTGAGACTGAGGCCTCTGCTGTGGAAGAAATGCAGGAGCAGGGTAAGGTAACCGGAAGCTATGTCAACTTCCGTACCGGCCCCTCGACCAACTATTCTGTAATCGCAACGCTGGCCCGGGGCACTTCAGTAGAAATCCTGGGAAAGGCTACCGGCTGGTATAAAATCCGCTGCAACGGCTCTGTAGGCTATATGAGCTCCGATTATGTATCCGTGGTTAAGGCGGAAGCTGAGAAAGCGGAAAGTGAAAAGGCCGAGAAATCCAAGGGTGAGGAATTTGCCGAATACGCCGCGCAATTTGCCGGCTACCGCTATGTGTATGGCGGTGCATCTCCCTCCACCGGCTTTGACTGCTCCGGTTTGGTGTACTATGTCTGCGCCCATTTCGGCATCAGTGTGCCTCACGGCGCCACCAGTCAGTACAACAAATGCGGGACCTATGTCTCCAAGAGTGATCTAAAGCCCGGTGACCTGGTCTTCTTCTCCCCCAATGGCTTTGCCTCTATTACCCACGTGGGCATTTACCTGGGCCGCAACAAATTCCGTCATGCCGCCG
>JAKSQI010000139.1 GCA_024404215.1 Oscillospiraceae bacterium | reverse complement strand
CTACAGGAGCAGGAGGCTCGGGAATATCGGCAACCAGAGACTCGGTGGTGAGAACAACACCGGCAACGGAAGCAGCGTTCTCAATAGCACTGCGGCATACCTTGGTGGGGTCAACAATGCCGGAAGCAATCATGTCGCAATATACTTCCTTGGCAGCATCGAAGCCGTACTTGGGGTCATCGGAAGCGGCAACGCGGTCCAGAATAACAGCGCCTTCCAGGCCGGCATTGGCAGCAATCTGCTTGATGGGAGCTTCCAGAGCCTTGGCAACCAGCAGAGCACCGGTCTTCTCATCGCCGGAGGTCTCGCCTACTACCTTGGCAGCAGCCTTGGCAGCGGTGATGTAGGCAGTGCCGCCGCCGGCAACAATGCCTTCCTCAACAGCAGCGCGGGTAGCGTTCAGAGCGTCCTCAATGCGCAGCTTCTTCTCGCGCATCTCAACCTCAGTAGCAGCGCCAACCTTGATAACAGCAACACCGCCGGACAGCTTTGCCAGACGCTCCTGGAGCTTCTCACGGTCATAATCGGAGGTAGTGGTTTCAATCTCGCTCTTGATGCGGTTGATACGGCCTTCAATTTCCTCAGGAGCACCGGCACCGTCAACAATGATGGTGCTGTCCTTGGAGACCTTAACCTGACGGGCAGTACCCAGCATGGATACATCGGCTTCCTTCAGTTCCATGCCCAGGTCGGTGGAGATAACCTGACCGCCGGTGAGAGCAGCGATATCACGCAGCATTTCCTTGCGTCTGTCACCAAAGCCGGGGGCCTTAACGCAGATGCAGGTGAAGGTGCCGCGGAGCTTGTTCAGGATGATGGTAGCCAGAGCCTCGCCCTCAACATCCTCAGCAATGATAATCATCTTGCGGCCGGCCTGAACAATCTTCTCCAGAACGGGCAGGATTTCCTGAATGTTGGAAATCTTCTTATCGGTAATCAGGATGCAGGGATCGTCAATGACGGCTTCCATCTTCTCGGTATCGGTAACCATGTAAGGGGTGATATAGCCGCGGTCAAACTGCATGCCTTCTACAACCTCAGAGTAGGTCTCGGCAGTCTTGGACTCTTCAACGGTGATAACGCCGTCCTGGCTTACCTTTTCCATAGCCTCGGCAATCAGCTTACCAATGGTCTCATCGCCGGAGGAAACAGCGCCTACACGGGCAATATCGTTGCTGTCCATAACGGGCTGACTGGCTGCCTTCAGAGCGGCAACAGCAGCATCAACTGCCTTCTGAATGCCCTTGCGCATGGCAACGGGGTTGGCACCGGCAGCAACATTCTTGATGCCTTCGTGAATCATAGCCTGAGCCAGAACGGTAGCGGAAGTGGTACCGTCACCGGCTACGTCGTTGGTCTTGGAAGAAACCTCACGAACCAACAGAGCACCCATGTTTTCAAAGGGGTCCTTCAGTTCGATTTCCTTGGCGATGGTAACACCGTCGTTGGTGATGAGAGGAGCACCGTACTTCTTTTCCAGAACTACGTTGCGACCCTTAGGGCCGATGGTCAGCTTAACGGTATCAGCCAGCTGGTTAACGCCCTGCTCCAGAGCCTTACGGGCAGCTTCGCCATAAATAATCTGTTTAGCCATAGTGAATTACCTCCAATTACTGAACGATGGCGAGAATATCGCTCTGCTTAACAATGATGAGCTCTTCGCCGTCAATTTTAACTTCGGTGCCGCTGTACTTACCGGTGATAACCATATCACCCTTCTTAACGGTCATAACAACCTCGTTACCGTCAATCATGCCGCCGGGGCCGACTTCGATAACCTGATACATCTGGGGCTTTTCCTGAGCAGCGCTGGTGAGAATGATGCCGCTCTTGGTCTTCTCTTCTGCTTCGACCTGCTTGATAATCACGCGGTCAGCCAAGGGTTTCAGTGTCATAATGTATACCTCCTGAAAAAAGCTTTTCAAAATTTACAAAGAATGGTTTTAGCACTCAATAAGTAAGAGTGCTAACTCCATGACCTATAATAGACCATAGAGCTAAATCTTGCAAGTGTTATTTTTGGATTTCACAAATTATTCACATAGGCCTCAGCCCTTTTTGCCGCCCTTGCTGCCCTTTTGGCCATAATACATGAAGAGGTCGCACTTAAGCATGCCGTTATAAAGCTTACGCTTTTTGGTGGCATTGCGTCCAAAGGTACGCTCGAACTCGGTGTGGGAGGAAAGCAGATAGAGGCTCCAGTTATCCAGGGTGCGGGTTGCCTTGCCGAACCTGCGGTAAATCTCCTCCGCTTCCTTCCGTTCCATGACCCGCTCGCCGTAAGGGGGATTGCAGACAATCAGTCCGCCGGAGCTGTCCCGGTGGAAGTCGGCAGCCTCGGCCCGCTCAAAGCGAACAATGCCGTCAACCCCCGCCCGCTTGGCGTTGGCCTTGGCAATGGCAACGCTGTCCGGGTCAATATCGCCGCCCCAGATGCTGTAGGTTCCCTTAAATTCTTTATCAATGGCCTCCTGCCGGGCATCCAGCCAGTCCGTCTTCTCCATCCAGGCCCACTTCATGGCCTCATAGCCACGGTTCAGACCGGGTGCCCGGTTGAGAGCAGCCAAAGCCGCTTCAATGGGAATGGTACCGGAACCGCAGAAGGGATCACAGAACTCCTCCCTGCCCCGATAACGGGCCAGCATAACCATGGCTGCCGCCAAAGTTTCCCGTAGGGGCGCTGCATTGCCAACAGGGCGATAGCCCCTTTTGTGGAGGCCGGCACCGGAGGAATCCAGATAGAGAACCGCCTCATCGTTCATAATGGCAAACTGCACCTGATATTTGGCCCCGGTTTCCTTCAGCCATTCGGTGTGATACTTCTGTTTCAGCTTTTCTACAATGGCTTTCTTTACAATGCGCTGGCAATCCGGGATGGAATGAAGGGCGGAATTCAGGCTGTGGCCTTTCACAGGAAAGGCACCATCCATGGGAACGTAGTCTTCCCAGTTCATGGCCTTTACCCCTTCAAAAAGCTCGTCAAAGGTTCGGGCACGGGTACGACCCACCACCACCATGACGCGCTCACCGGTGCGCAGGTTAATATTGGCACGAGCCAAATCCAGCTCGCTGCCGGAAAACAGCACCCTTCCGTTCTCTGCCTTTACTTCTTCCATGTCCAAACGGCGAAGCTCATCGGCAGCCAAACCCTCCAGGCCAAAGAGGCAGGGCACACACATTTCCAGTTTCATAGCATCTCCTTACTTGGGAATTGACAAATCCCCATGTTTCGTGTATGTTATTTCTGCAATTACAACATTTTACCTTGTTTTTGCTTTCAGCACAACTCCCCCATTGCATTTTTATAAGGAAGCGTATCGAAGTGGTCGTAACGAGCTTGACTCGAAATCAGGTTGTCCGCAAGGGCACGTGGGTTCGAATCCCACCGCTTCCGCCATTACCGCAAAAGCCTGCAATCCTTTTGGACTGCAGGCTTTTCCTTTATGAGTTCTCAGAATTCAGTTCTGCCAAAGTCATTGCCAAGCAGATATCCGTAGGTCAGGCCGGAGCCGGTGGAATTGCCCGGCAGCAGCATGGGATAATCCACACCATAGCGTCCGGCCATGGTGTTGCCCAAAACGTAGAGGCCGGGAATGGGGTCGTTATGCTCATCCAAGGCCCGGAAATGCTCATCCACCTTAACACCGCCGCAGACAGACAGCAGGGCCGGCCCAAACTTGCGGGCATAATAGGGCGGCTTATCCAGGGCCATCAAAAGCTCTCTGCGCTTGCCGAACTCATCATCGCGGCCCTTGCTGCACATGAGGTTGTAATGCTCAAAGGTTTCCACAAAAGCATCGGCATCCACTCCCATAAGCTCGGCCAGTTCCCTGGGTGTGTCTGCCTTGACGGCATAACCGTTTTTCAGGCTCCATTCGATTTTCTTACCCGTCTCTTCCTCATCAAAGGGCTTCCCGCCGATGTAATCATAGCTCTCACCCCAGTAGATGCCTCCGCCGTACGGCAGTGTAGCGGGTACCTTTTTAGCCCAGTCGGAATCAAAAATGGTCCAGCACCATTTATATCCGGTATTGATAACACCCAGGCTGCGTCCCTGAAGATAGTTATCCTCATTCATGAAGCGCTTGCCCTTGGGCGTAACAAAGAGAAAACAGAAATTGGAATGACGGATAGCCTGAGGGTGCATCATAGTGGGGAAATGCTCATCCTCAAAGGCGGCACCCGCCCAAAGGCAGGCCCGATGCCCCTCCCCCAGGTCAATCCCTTTGGGGAGATTCACCTTAGCGGCCACCTTGTTCGCCAGACTTTCCAGGCTCTGCTCGCGCTTGG
>JAKSQI010000138.1 GCA_024404215.1 Oscillospiraceae bacterium | reverse complement strand
TGTCTCAGCCATTTTTCATTGCCTCCCCACATAAAGTCCAATGCCCCTCACAGACGATCCGTTTTTGTAAATCTTCCGCACGGCAGCTCTCTCGGGCATAGGGGCAACGGGGCGCAAAGGCGCAGCCCTTCTCTACAAAGGAATCGGGCCGTTTACCGGGAATTCCTATCGGCGGCTGTCCATCAAGCTTGGGGATTGCTCGAAGCAGGGCAGCCGTATAAGGATGGGCAGGATTCTTCAGAACAACACTCTTAGGCCCATACTCTACAATGCGGCCTCCGTACATGACCGCCACCTTATCCGCCATGCGATTCACAACGCCCATATTATGGGTTATCATAAAAATAGAAGTTTGATAAGCATCCCGTACACGAATCAATTCTTCTACAATTTGGGCCTGTACGGTTACATCCAACGCACTGGTGGGGTCATCCGCCAGCAAAACATCAGGGTCTAATGCCATGGCAAGGGCAATGGCCACTCTCTGATTCATACCGCCGCTGAGTTGTGCCGGACAGCTGTTCAGAATACGGTCCGGGTCAGGAAACTCCAGCGTCGTCAAAATGGAAGCCGCCTTGTCTCTTACCTCTTGCTTTGTTACCTTTCCATGGGCATTCATTGCTTCGTAAAACTGAACAAAGATTTTACGGATGGGATTTAAAGAGGCACCCGGCTCTTGAAAAACAACACCAATGCCAGAGCCTCTCACCGCCCGAAGTTCAGATTTCGACATAGCCTGTAATTCACGGCCATGATACGTAACACTTCCCTTCTCCAGCTTCACACGGCCGGGCAGCTGAAGAATGGCATGGAAGAGGGTGGATTTTCCGCAGCCGGATTCGCCGATAACACAGGTGATTTCCCCCTTTTTCAGGGTTAAATCCACATCCCGAAGCGTCCGTGTCTTGGCTCCGGGATAACGAACCGTCAGGCCGGACACCTCCAAAAGCTCGGTGCTTTCCATCGTTGACACTCCTTTCACAAACGACCGGGGCTGAATAACCCCGGCCGTTTCCGATACTTGCTTATTTTACGCAGGTTTCCCAGGTGATATGATAATAGTCTACAGGGGACTGAGTCAGGCCTTCAACGCCTTCCTTCATGGCCATGTACATATTCAAATGATACATGTTGCAAACCTTATAATCGGCCAGAACAGACTGTACAATTTCGGTGGCCAGTTCACTTCGCTTGTTCGTATCAAACTCACAGCCCAGCTGGTCAATCAAAGCATCCAGTTCAGGGTCACTGATATGGCTGTGATTCAAGGTTCCGCCGGTCTTGTAGTTATTCATGCAATAGGAATAGGGGTCACCGGTAGGCAAAGTTACCTGAGCATAAACAGCGATGTCAAAGGTACCGGCATTGCAGCGATCATCAACACCATCCAACTGCTCAAAGGAAGCATCAATGCCCAGCTGCTTCAGAGCAGACTGCAGGGCCTGACCGGACTGAGGCAGGCCGGTACGGCCGTAGGTAATAATCTGAATTTCAACCTTCTTGCCGTCCTTTTCCAGAATGCCGTCACCGTCAGTATCCACATAGCCGGCCTCTGCCAGCTTCTGAGCAGCTGCTTCCATATCGTAGTCAGGAACATTGGACACGGCCGAATCCTTACCAAAGGAGGCGGACTCGGGGAAGGTATTCTTAGTGGGAGTACCGGCTCCATTTACCAGAACGGATGCATAGCCTTCACGGTCAATGGCCACACACACGGCTTCACGGAAAGCAGGATCGCCGGTTAATTCATGATCCAGGTTGAAGTAACACATGTACACACGGGCCGTAGCTGCTTGAGAAATCTTAAAGCCGGCAACACCGTCAAAAAGGTCACGGGCGTCGTAGCTCAAGCCGTAGCAGGCATCCAGTTCACCCTTTTGAAGGGCCAGAGAGGAAGCATCCAAGTCACTGATAGCACGGATGGTTACATGCTTGCTGGCGGGAACGCCGGCCCAATAGCCATCATAGGCATCCAACTCCATGCGTTCATTTTCAACATATTCCACCAGCTTGAAGGGGCCGGTACCTACCTGGCAGCTGCCGTCAGCCCCTGTTTCGGTAACATCGACAATGCAGGAATAGGGGTCACACATGCAGTTAGGCAGAACGGGATTGGGCTCCGTGGTGGAAATGCGCAGGGTAAAGCCTTCCGCAACAATGGAAGCAAGCTTCAGCTCACCGGCAGCACGAGCCTGCAATTCACAGGTACGTTCCAGAGAAGCCTTAACAGCCTCGGCATCCATGACCTTACCGTTCTGGAAGGTAACATCGTCTCTCAGTTCAATCACCCAAGTCAGACCATCCGCAGTAACGGAGTACTCCTTAACCAGATGCGGTACTACGTTCAGATTATCATCCAGCTTAAAGAGGGGCTCGGTAACACCTACACGAATACCAACCCAGGAATAAGCGCTGGCAGCCGGGTCTGCACTGCCGACATAGTCACCCATAACAAAGGTGCCTCTCTCAGTACTTGCCTCGGAACTCGCCTCAGTTTCCTGTGCAGGCTCCTGAGCTTCTGTCTGCTCAGCAGGCTTCGTTGTGTTTGAGCTGTCGCTGGTTGACGGCTGAGTGGTTGATCCGCAGGCAGCCAAGCCCAGAATCATAACCAAAGCCAGCAGAAGGGCAAATAGTTTTTTCATAGTATCCTCCTAAAAAATTATGCTTTCTTTTTATTACCGGGATCCAGCACATCGCGTACACTGTCTCCCAGCAGATTAAACAAGATAGTAATGAGAAAAATAGCTAGGGCCGGGTAAAGCACCATCCACGGGTACTGCTGCATCAGGCTGCGTCCCTCTGACAGCATGCTGCCCCATTCCGCTGTGGAAGAGCTGAGGCCCAAAAAGCTCAAGCCGGAAATACTCAGCATGGCACCGCTCAGGTGAAGAGTTCCCGTTACAATAACCGGTCGAATGGCATTGGGGAATACATGCTTAACCAGTATGGACAAACCACTCTGACCATTCAGCCGAGCCGCTTTTACATAGTTTTCCTGACGGATGGACAGCACATAGCTGCGAATTAATCTGGCATACTGAGTCCAGCTGGTGGCAGCCAAGGCCAGCACACCGTTTTTAATTCCCGGCCCCAGCATACCGGCTACCGCAATGGAAAGAACGATGCCGGGAAAGGCCAGAAAAATATCAACAATACGCATAATTACTTCATCCACCCGACCGCCGGCAAATCCGCTGACAACGCCTAAGGTGCAGCCTATCAGCATGCTAAGCACAACAATAACCAGGGATGCAAAAATTGAACTGGAAGCACCTGCCAGAATACGCGACCAGATACACCGTCCCATCCAGTCCGTTCCCAGAGGATATTCCCCTCCCGGAGCCTTTTTGGCAGCCATCAGGTCTACAAATTCTGCATCGTGAGGGGCCAGGCGGCCCGCAACCAGGCTGAACAGGCAGACCAGGATGAAAATTGTTAGATAAATCGCCATTTTTCTTTTGGCTCGAATGGACGCATTCATCCGTTCACCCCCATGCCTGCCCCAACGCGGGGATCCAAGTAGTAGTAAGAAATATCGGTTATCAGATTAATCATAATATAGATAACACTCATCCAGACAACAAAGCCCTGAATGACCGGATAGTCGCGGGTGGTAACGGCACTGGTGACCATATAACCGAGACCGGGTAACATAAAAATCATTTCAATGGCCGCCGTACCGCCTAAGAGCGAGCCAACCGACATGGACATAAGGGTTACGATGGTAATCATGGCGTTGCGCATAACATCCTTAAACAGGATGATTCGGGTAGGCAAGCCTCTGGCAACTCCTCCATCCACGTAGGCCTTGCCCAGCTGTTCCAAAACCGCCGCACGCACCTGCCGGATGTATTTGCCGGTCATGGGAATGGCTAGAGCAAAGGTGGGTAAAACCAGGCTGAGAACCGAACCGGTTGACAGGATAGGGAACCATCCAAGCTTAAGGGCAAAGAAATAAAGCAGCAGCAGGGATACCACAAAGTTGGGCAAACTGTTTCCTACAAAGCTGAGGAAACGGATAAGGCCATCAATCGCTTTGCCCTGAAAGACAGCTGTCAGAATACCCAGCGGCACAGAAAGAACGATGGTAACAAAAACGGAACAGAGGGCCAGCTTCAAGGTGTTGGGCAGAGCAGTCAGCAGTTTACCCGCTACTGCGGCAGAGTCCACATAGGAAGCCCCCATGTCACCGCGGATGAACTTCCAAAGCCAGCTGAAATACTGAACCAGGAAGGGGCGGTCCAAGCCCATTTGATGCCGCATGGCCTCTACAATTTCACCGGAGGGGGCCGTTCCCTGTGCCTGCAGCATCATCTCC